>JBGPBW010000005.1:0-44274 GCA_041481385.1 Puia sp. | reverse complement strand
TTATGTTTTTCTGGAGTATGGAAACAAGCTGGACTATGCCCGTTATTCAGGATTGAAAATTTATCAGGGAACAGCGAAGCAGGCATTCGGTACATATGAAATGATTCTCAACCTCGGCGTTACATTCCCTGTAGGAAAAGTGGTTACTGCTAAGTAGGCTTAAGGCTTTTTTGATAATTTGCGATCGCAAATTAAGTCCGCCAACTGCCAACTGCCAACTGCCAACCGCCAACCGCCAACCGTTAGTTAAACGGAAACTTCTTTTCAAACAACCACCAGAACCTTCGGCGTTTCTTCATCACTTCATAATTACTCGATATATAACTGTTGATATGATTCATGGCTTCATCCTCATCATCAGTCACCAATAGTAAGTCCAAATCGGAGGACTGGATCGTGTCCTGCGACAACATCTTCTTGAACATATCAATAAGCGGCTGGTAATATTCTTTTCCAAAAAGTACAACGGGAAACTGGGTAATAGAACGGGTTTGTATCAGCGTGAGGGTATTGAACAATTCATCCAGCGTACCAAATCCTCCCGGCATCACAATAAAAGCATAGGAATATTTCAGCAGCATGGCTTTGCGAACAAAAAAATAATCGAAGGTTATCCATTTCTGCATGTACCTGTTGGGCTTTTGCTCCATCGGAAGCCGGATATTACATCCCACGGATTTACCTCCCTGCTCAAATGCACCCCGGTTGGCAGCTTCCATGATACCCGGACCTCCGCCAGTCATCACGGTAAAGCCCATGTCCGCGATGCGTTTACCGAATTCCCTTGCCCTGGCGTAATCCGGATGCCCTTCCGGAAACCGGGCTGACCCAAATACGGTAATACAAGGTCCAATAAAATATAAAGCCCGGTTGGCGGAAAGGATCTGCATGAATACTTTCCAGGCAAACCGAAGTTCATAAAGACGGCTGTGGGGTCCCTCAAGATAAATCGGCTGTTTGGACTTAATGATGGGCTGTGTATCTGACATGGATTCGATTTTCATAAATAAACATGAAGTAAATTACATGTCGAATATAAGAAAACCCATATGGCTTTGCTTCGTATCATCAGTTATAATGTAAATGGCATCCGGGCAGCAATGAAAAAAGGATTGGTTGACTGGCTGAAAACGAATCCGGCAGATATCATTTGTCTTCAGGAAACCAAAGCGGAAAAAGATAATGTTGCGCACGCTGAAATTACCGGACTTGGCTATCAGGACTTTTGGTTCAGTGCTCAGAAAAAAGGTTATAGCGGTGTGGCCGTGTTCTCGAAAATAAGACCTGATCAGGTGCAATATGGAACAGGACATGCGGTGAGCGATGATGAGGGAAGGGTGCTCCAGCTTGACTTCGGGGATATCCGGCTGATCAATGCATATTTCCCATCCGGCACATCCGGTGAGATCCGGCAGGGATACAAATATCAGTGGCTGGATGAATTTTATTTATATCTGGAGGAACTAAAGAAAAAATATCCCCGCCTTATCCTTTGCGGAGATTATAATATAGCCCACAAGGAAATTGACATCCACGATCCCAAAGGAAATAAAAATTCATCGGGTTTTTTACCTGCAGAAAGAGCATGGATGGATAAATTTATCGAAAGCGGCTGGACGGACAGTTTCCGGTCCCTCCATGCCGAGCCGCACAGATACAGTTGGTGGAGCCAGCGTTTTCCCTCTGTGCGCCTGAACAATAAGGGCTGGCGTATCGACTATATCAATGTGACCAATAATCTCGCCAGTCGCATCCAACGCGCTGACATCTTTCCAGACATAAAACACAGCGACCATTGTCCCGTGTACCTGGAACTGAAGAACAAGTAATTTGGAAATTTGCGCCTCCGGGCGCTGTGTGTTTCTTGTGGAAAAATATAAAATAACATGGCCCATTTGAGAAAATAAAGTACATTCCTCTAAAACCCTGTATCAGCGCGGCTTTTGGTCATATGCCTCAAACCCTTTACTCGTACGGGTTTCAGGTGGCTCATTAATCAACCATTAACAATTGACAATTGACAATTAACCCGAAAGCCTTATGGGTACTGAATTATACACATTATGCCCAATTATGAATATTTTTTGAAGAAAACAAAAAGCCGCTATATTTGCCGGTACAAAATATTACACTATGAACAAAGCAGATTTAATTGCAAAGATTGCCGATGACACCGGCATCACTAAAACACAGGCCAACGATACGCTCGATTCTTTTGTAGAAGCTGTTGCCAAAACATTGAAAGGTGGCGGGAAAGTTACCCTCGTTGGTTTTGGCACTTTCTCAGTTTCCAAGAGAGCAGCTCGAAATGGTCGCAATCCGCAGACGGGCGCTGTGATAAAAATCAAGGCTAAAAAAGTAGCAAAGTTTAAAGCAGGTAAAGAATTGTCTGCCAAATTATAATTGCTGCCGTTATCACTGCATTTGAAAGCCCCGGTCACCAGATTAATAAGTGGCCGGGGCTTACAATTTTTACGGATATTTGCACTCTTAATAACATAACATGGGCAAAGGAGATAAAAAGACAAAGAAGGGCAAGATATTCAAAGGATCATTTGGTAAGAGCCGTCCGAGGAATGAAAAAAAGGTTGTGGTGAATAAGAAAGAAGCTTAGGCAAGTGTGGGAGTGAAATTTTTTCGTCGATCATTAATCGCGCATCGTTAATCGATACACGATTAAGAATACGCGATAAACCGTCAACTGCCGACCCTGCCTGCCGGCAGGCAGGCGCCAACCGCCTACCTCATTAAGGAGCCAGCCTTTCAATCATCCAGCTACCGTTTTCCTGCAATGTGTATAATAACCGGTCGTGTAAACGGTCAGGCCGGCCCTGCCAGAATTCTATAGTGACTGGTTTGACCAGGTATCCGCCCCAGTGAGGCGGCCTGGGAATTTCGCTATCAGAAAATTTCTCTTCATACATTTTTACCTGTCCTGTTAACCATTCACCGCTTTCAATAACCGTGCTTTGTGGAGAAGCCCAGGCCCCAACACGACTGCCTTCGGGCCTTATCCTGAAATAATCATTACTTTCCTTTTCACTTAGTTTTTCGACCAGCCCGGTAATGCGCACCTGCCGTTCCAATTCTTTCCAGAAGAATACAAGACAGGCCCTTGGGTTTTCCTCCAACTGCCTTCCTTTAAAACTTTCATAGTTTGTGTAAAATTGGAATCCCTTTTCATGATACCCTTTGAGTAAAACGATCCGTGCAGCCGGTAAGCCGTCGGCGGAAGCTGTGGCCAGGGTCATGGCATTTACTTCACCGATGTCACTCTTGAGCGCGTCCTGCCACCATCGCTCAAATTGTTCCAGTGCATTTTCTGAAGCATCTTCTTTGTTGAATGCGTGCTGTTGATATTCTTTACGAAGATTAGCGATAGAAGACATTGTGCGAAATTACGGAGAAAGGCGTAAAGCTTAAGGCAGAAGGCTTAAGGCAATTTGAAAATTTGAAAATCGAATTTGATAATTTTCTTGCTGCGATCAACCGTCAACGGTCAACTAAATAATCGGCCCGGATTTAGGTGGTTCTTTTGGCATTGAGCGTGATAAAATAGATTCCATTTCGCTGATCCGCCGCAGTTGGCTTTCCATTTTTTTGTGTTGCTCGGTAGCTTCCTGCAGATCACGATTCAATTCTTCCAGGAATAACATTTTTTTCTGGTACTGCTGACGCTGAAAATTGGATTCTTTCAGTTTGTCCTCCGTATCCGCCAGTATACGGCTCAGGCGCTGGTTTTCGTCGAACAGGGCCATTTGTTTACCCTTCACTTCATCGAACTCCCGGCTGAGTTTGAAATAGGTTTCCTGAAGCTGATCATATTCTATCCGTTTACTGTGGGGTTGTTCGAGGTATTGCTCCAGTTTACGCAGTTTATCCTGCATATGGTTGAAATCCGCATAAGCCTTATCCATGCGTTCATTCATTTCCAACACCATTCTTTGTTCCTGCATGATCCGGCCGATCTCTGCTTCTTTTTCTGCGAGCTGACGGTGCATTCCGGATAATTGTTCGTTCAGCAGATTATGCTGATGCTGTAGATCCTGGTATTTTTTTTCAGACTCCTTGAGCATTTGGATCTGCTGCAGCAGTTTGTTGATATGCTGGTTGTATTGGAAAAGATTTTCCTGGGCTGTCTTCAGCTGTTGCAGATAATCATCAGTAAGCGAAGGCGGTCTGATTTGAGCTTCGGTTCTTGCATATTTTTCCTTCAGCTCGTTAACTTCCTCACGAAGTTCTTCCGATTCCAGGTGATATATCTTTTCATTTTCCTCCGATTCAGATAATCTTTCGCGCAGTTTCTGAAGAGTTTTCTCCTGAATCTCCATATCGGTATAATACTTCAGCTTCCAGTTATCATTTTCGTTGATACCTTCATCAGCTACCGGTTTTTGAATCCGGATGGCATTGCGTGAAGTCCAGAAATAGTGCAGGGTAAATCCAAGTATAAGGGCGCCCACGAGAAATATAACTATTTCAGGCAACCTGACAGTCAGGGTGTATCCGAGTATTAGGGGTAATGTCTTCATATTGTTCGGTACTCAGGACAAAAGATTTCCCGCGGACTTGGGATTGGCTGTTGAAAGGATACCGGACAAGCGGTAGAAAATACGGAGAAAGAGGTGATTTTTAGCATTACAAAATAGGGATATCCCTTCATAAATACAAGCTGGGCCTGAATTTAAAGTAGAATTACGCTTTCAGGCTGTTACAAGGGTACCCACCTGGTCGCCGGTAACCACTTTTTTGAGGTTTCCGGGCTTATTCATGTCAAAAACGATGATTGGGAGGTTATTTTCCATGCAGAGGGTAAAGGCGGTCATATCCATCACTTTCAGATTGCCGGTAATGCATTCCTGATAAGTAATCGTGTGATATTTCTTTGCATTCTTGTCCTTTTCAGGATCAGCTGTATAAATTCCGTCCACACGGGTGCCCTTGAGGATCACATCGGCGGTTATTTCGATGGCCCGGAGTGAACCTGCGGTGTCCGTCGTAAAATAGGGGTTACCTGTGCCGGCACCAAAAATGACCACCCGTCCCTTTTCCAGGTGGCGTATGGCCCTGCGGCGGATATAGGGTTCAGCAATTTGTTCCATTTTAATTGCGCTTTGCAAACGGGTAAAAACTCCGATTTTTTCAAGTCCCGCCTGCATCGCCATGCCATTGATCACCGTAGCCAGCATACCCATATAATCCCCATGAGCCCTTTCAATTCCGGTTTCCTTTTCATTCATACCCCTGTAGATATTTCCTCCACCAATCACAATAGCCACCTGAACACCAAGGTCTACAATGGTTTTAATATCCTCAGCATAATTTGCAATGACGCTATTATCAAAACCAAAATTCTTATCACCCATCAGGGCTTCACCGGACAATTTCAACAACACACGGGTGTATTTTGGGAGCATAGCGTGGTTTAATGTTGCAAAGAAAGAGTAATAATTTGAAAATTTGAAAAATTGAAAAATTGGAAACGAAATCGGCAAATTATCTCATCTCATTTTCAATTTTTCAAATTATCTCATGTTCAAATTAGGATAAAAAAAACCCGCCTTTAAGGCGGGTTTTTTTTATCCTAATTGTACTCTTTTGAATTGTGTTACTTTAAGTGCCGGATCAACGGATTTCAAATGGTCCCCCACTGTTTTGGAGGCATCCTTCACAAATGCCTGCGCCGTCAGCGTATTTTCTTTGAAGAAAGCATTCAGCTTACCGACAGCGATTTTCTCTATCATCTCATCAGGTTTTCCCGCCATCTTCGGATCGTTGCGGATCTGATCGGTTACGATCGCTTTTTCACGCTCGATCATTTCGGGTGAAACGGAATCCTGATCAACAGCCACGGGATTCATGGCAGCGATCTGCATGGCAATTTCCCTTCCGGCTTCCAGCGCAGCGCTTGTATTTTTATTCAACCCTACGAGAACACCCATACGATAAGCACCATGAATATATGAAGCCACAGCTTCAGCATCAATTCTTTCAAAACGGGTCAGTTGAATCTTTTCACCAATCTTGGCCACCTGATCGTTGATTTTATCTGCAACCGTTGCGTTTTCCAGTTTGGAAGTCTGCAGTTCGTCAAGGCTTTTTACGTTGTTCTTAATGGCCACATCCATGATACCCTGTGCTACGGTAACAAATTCAGCATTCTTTGAAACGAAATCTGTTTCGCAGGCCAGCGTTATGATCAATCCTGTTTTATAATCTGCAGTTGTTTTTGCGATAATCACCCCTTCCTTGGCCTCACGGTCGCTGCGCAGGGCAGCTACTTTCTGACCTTTCTTCCTCAGGTAATCAATAGCTTTTTCAAAATCCCCGTCGCTTTCAACAAGGGCTTTGCGGCAGTCCATCATACCCGCGCCAGTTGTCTGGCGGAGTTTGTTGATTTCTGCTGCAGTAATGGTAGTAGTTGTAGACATGTAATTTTTTTTGATTGATAATATTCAACCTCTCTCTTCGTCCGGAGCGTTATGCGTTCAGCTTTAAGCGTTAAGCCTTACGCTTTAAGCCTATCTAGCTCCCGTACGACGGCCACTGTTCGGAACACGGCGTTTTGGTGCACCGGGTGTTCTGGCTGTTTTATCACCACCGCGTCCGCGGGCTGCTTCACTTTCGGCTTCTGCCTGAATGCGAGCTGCTCTCTTTTCATTTTCATCACTGGTCACTTCTTCCACATCTTCGTCCTTTGCAGCCTGTCTTTCAGCAAGACCTTCTGCAATGGCAGCGGCAATATAGTTCACAATGATCGCGATGGATTTGGTAGCATCATCGTTCGACGGGATGGCAAAATCGACCTTGTTCGGATCAGAATTCGTGTCCACCATGCCAAATGTAGTGATGCCCAGTTTTTTGGCTTCAGCCAGGGCGATATGTTCGTGACCGATGTCGATCAGGAAAAGCGCAGCAGGCACACGACCCAGCTGGGCAATACCTCCGAGAACTTTTTCCATTTTATCCTTATCCCTTGCCAGCGTGAGGCGTTCTTTCTTGGTAATACTGTCGAATGTACCATCCGTGAGCATTTTTTCAATGCTCTGCATTTTCTTAACGCTCTTACGAACGGTATTGAAGTTGGTGAGCATTCCGCCCAGCCAGCGTTCAGTTACAAAGGGCATAGTCACTCTCTTTGCACATTCGGTGACGATTTCCTTTGCCTGCTTTTTGGTGCCGACAAACATGATCTTCTTACCGGATTTGGCAATCTGTTTCAGTGCTGATGAAGCTTCCTGCAGTGCCTCTGTTGTTTTATTCAGGTCGATGATATGGATGCCTTTCTTCTCCGCGAAGATGTAGGGCAGCATTTTGGGATTCCATTTTTTCTTCAAATGCCCGAAATGCACGCCGGCTTCCAATAACTGTTGCTGAAGTGAAGTATTCTGTTCCATATGATTAAAAGTTGAGCCCGGTCGCGGAACCTGGCTTTCAAATAATTTGAATGAGATAATTAACGTTTACTGAACTGGAAGCTTCTTCTGGCTTTCTTACGTCCCGGTTTCTTACGCTCCACTGATCTTGGATCACGACGTAACAAGCCGGCAGCTTTCATCGCCGGACGAAACTCAGGATTTACTTCCAGCAGGGCGCGGGCAATTCCCAACTTGCAGGCTTCAGCCTGACCCTTAATGCCACCACCGGTTGCATTAATCTGAATATCGAATTTATCGATCGACTCGATCGTTTTCAAAGGAAGGTCTACCTGGTTCTGTAAATAAGCCAGAGAGAAATAATCCTTATAATCCTTACCGTTGATAACGATTTTGCCGGTACCCCTGGTTAGAAAAATGCGTGTTACGGCTTCCTTCCGTCGTCCTGTGGCAAGTTTTTGTTTTTCCATTTTTTATATTTGAACAATTTGTCCCGCCGTGGCGGGATGGAAATTTGTAAATTCTTTTATCAGGATATTCTCCTCATTTGAGAATTTCAATTTTCACTCATTTAGAACTTTAATTCTTTCGGTTGCTGTGCTCCGTGAGGATGCGCAGTGCCGGCATATACAAATAATTTCTTGTACATTTTGCGACCCAGCCTGTTTTTGGGTAACATCCCTTTCACCGCTCTTTCTACCAATGCTTCCGGTCTGCGTTTCATCAGGTTTTTGGCTGTCTCTTCTTTTTTCCCGCCCGGATAACCAGAGAAGTTGATGTAGATCTTGTCTTCCAGTTTCTTCCCGGTAAATATCACTTTGTCTGCATTGGTGATGATGACGAAGTCGCCGCAGTCAACGTGGGGAGTATAATAAACTTTGTTCTTGCCCCGCAGGATGGCTGCGATACGGGCACACATGCGGCCGACGGTTTGATTAGTACCGTCCACAACGTACCAATCGCGTTGTACGGTAGCCTCGTTGGCATGCTTGGTTGTAAAATGTAGTTTGCTCATGATTCTGTTTTTGATTTACCGACGCTATCCCGTCAGCTAATTTAAAGGACGGCAAAGGTAGGGTGAATGATAGGGTATTCCCAAAGTTTTAAACCAGATATTTTACATGAGCCTTTGTAACAAGTTGATTTTCAATAAATATTTTGACACTCATTGAAAATGATCCGCTTTTTGGGTTATAATACCGGTGGTTTGACAATAATCCGGACAGTTTCAGGGGTGATATGACGCTCATTTGACGCTTAAATGACGCTCATAAAGCCCATTTCTACGGCCCATCCCCACCTGGGCCTGAACCGGCGCTATTATTGATTTTTCTGAAAAAGAATAAGGTTATCGTTGTTGCGCGCTACCAGGATAAGCGGTTTTGAACCGGCCCGGTTCAGGATGGCCGCATCGCGCACTTCCCCGCGAACAAAAATGCCGCTTTGTTTAGGCGTCATATATTGAAAATGGTGATCACCAGTTCCCAACAGAACGGTTCCGTAACTGGCATCAAATCGACCGGTTTGTGGTTTCACACCATAAAAATTGCCACCCAGAAAAATGTCGGTGATACCATCCCCGTTCAGATCATGTACCAGGGCAGCAAATACGGGCGACAATTGTGCTTGCAGTGGAAGGGGCTCTTTGGTAAAATGGCTTTTGCCTTCGTTTATAAATACACAACTCCGTGTTTCATTTACAGTAAGTATCGTGGCATTTTTCAGATCCGCCGGGCCATATATTTCATTGAACGATTTACCCGCATAGGAAGTAAATCTCAGGAATTTCTTTTTTAATGCCGGAATCTCTTTCTCTAATTCTCCCTTCATCCAATAAGGATAAGCCTTGCCGTCTGATTTATAATAAACTGGAATGCATTCGGTCTGCCCGTTATTATTGAAATCGGCAGTAACCAGTTCCGCAGGATGAAGCGAATCAGCCTTGATCCTGGAATTCAATCCAAAGTTTCCGGCGACCAGATCAGGCTTGCCGTCCTGGTTGACGTCGGCAACAGTTAACGTGTTCCACCACCCGGAAGAATTCGGTATCTCCTCCCACTTTTGAAGATGTCCATTCTGAAAGCGCATAATGGTAACCGGCATCCAGTCTCCCACAACAACCAGTTCCGGCCTCCCATCACCGTCCACATCAACCCAGGCTGCATCGGTAACCATTCCGAGATCTTTCAGCCCGGGAGCCATCGACGCGCTGACATCCACAAACGAACCGTTGCCCATATTTTTCAATAACACGCTGGAGGGTTTCAATCCATAATGTCCGGGAATTACACGGTCGCCAATAAACAGATCCATTAATCCATCGCCGTCAAAATCACCCGCCCGGACACAGGATGCATTGACCATTACTTCGGGCCAGCCTTTGTTACTCCTGCTGAAATTTCCTTTCCCGTCATTCAGATATAATCTTAACAGCAGACTGGCTGTTCCCGGCATGGCCTGGTTGCCGCCCGTGCCCACGATCAGGTCTTTATCCCCGTCATTATCGACGTCCAGAAAGACGGCACCTGTACTTTCAAAATATTTGTCTTTTTCGAATGCCGGTTCTGCCTTTTGTACATAGTGCCCATCCGGTTGACGAATAAAAATTTTAGCCGTATCTGAAAATGCGTTGCCCAAATAAAAATCTTCCAGGCCATCTCCGTTCACATCACCAAAAGCCAGTTTGGGACCTTCTGTCGAAATCATTTTGGGAATTAATTTTTCCCGGTTAAAATCATTGTAGTCGTTTTCGGTATGCCGGATATTCCCTTTTAAAAATTGCGAAGTCACATCATGATATATGGGCCTGCCAGATTCTCCGTTACGTATTTTGATGGAACCTGCATCGGTTTGGCTCAGGTTGAGCGTCGTATCCACGGGCGGATTTTTTATAACTGCATACTGACCCCCTGGCCATTGCACAGTCAGGCTGTCAATGCGATTTAATTCACCCAGTCCAAAATTCAATACAGGGTCCACGCTGCTTTGAAAACCACGACTGGGCATTTGTTCAAGGGTCTGAACGTTTCCACCGGCATAGAGTTGCAGCTTGGTGCCTAGTCCGTCAGTATTTGGTGATTTCCCATTGAGCTTGATTTTCAAAAAATGATGATGCAGTAATTCAGAACTCATGTTTCGATACACAAAGGCGTCCATGTTCTCATTGTTAACAACGAGATCCAGGTCTCCATCGCCATCCAGGTCAGCATATGCAGCGCCATTGCTAAAACTGGGTTTATCGAAACCCAGTGCAGCGGATTCATTTTTGAACATAAGGTTTTTCTGATTGATAAACGCATAGTTGGGTATCGGAACCGAAGGCATATGTTTCAATATATCTGTGATATCAAAACCATTTTCACGATAGTGATTCATGGTTTCCGGATTACTGAAAAATTCCAGAAAATCCTGGTCGGTCAGGTCCCTGCTGATGCCATTGCTTACAAAAAGATCTTTCCATCCATCGTTGTCCATGTCAAAAATAAGTGCGCCCCAGCTCCAGCCTGTGGCATCGGCACCCGACAACTGGGCGATATCACTGAATGTGCCATCCTGATTATTTAACTGAAGGCAGTTACTCGTAAACTGGTGATGATAGTCGAGTTGATTTTTCGCATTGACCACGTCATATTCATCAAATTTGATGGTCGTTTTCAGTCTGTAATCCGACTCCGGCAGCATTTCCGTCGTAAAAATATCCAACCAACCGTCGTTGTTGATATCTGCCATATCGGAGCCCATCGAACCCTGGCTCATATGTCCCATAGCATCCCCGATCAGTTCCTGAAAAGTTCCGTCATGCTGGTTAATATAGAGATAGTCTCTTTCAAAAAAATCGTTTGAAACATACAGGTCCTCCCATCCATCATTGTTGAGGTCTCCTACGGTAACTCCCAGTCCGAATGCAATGGCACTTCCATAAATACCGGCCTGCCGGCTCACATCAGTAAAATGGCCATTATCATTTCGGTATAAACGGTCTCCATTTTCAGGATCGCGGATTTGACGAAGATTTCTGGAATATCCAAAACTCTCCACCGACTTATTGCTGTTATTGAGAATAAAACAGTCCAGATCACCATCGTGATCGTAATCGAAGAAAACAGCCTGCGTGGATATGCCATGATCGTCCAGTCCATATGCATGGGCTTCTTCTTTGAACTGTCCGTTTTTCTGGTTAATATATAATTCATTTGCGCGGTCGTCCCCAGGTACATCTCCACCGTTGCATACATAAATGTCAAGCCAACCATCCCCATTGATATCGACCATGGTTACTCCGGTATGCCAGTGATGTGAACTGGTGAGGCCTGACTGGGCAGCTACCTCCTCGAATTTCCAGTTGCCTTTATTGATATACAATTTATTTTCATGCTGGTTGGAAGTAAAAAAAATATCCGGCCTCCCATCGTGATTAACGTCTCCAATGGCTACGCCTCCGCCATTATAAAAATTCCTGTATTTAAATATGTTGGATTCTTTTGTATCCTCAACCCGGTTATTAAAAATTATTCCCGTTTCTGAAGCTGGTAAAAGTTTAAATAATGTTTGGGAGTTGCTGCCGGCTTCACGGGTATTACAGGATATCAGCAACAGTAATACACATACAGGTATGAAGAGCCGGCGGAGGGAGATGAACATAAATCAAAAATTGGCTACTTTGCGCCACAATTGTTAATCAATATATGAAGAAATGGATTGTCTGGTTGCTGGTCATAATTACTTTAACGATACTAAGTGTTTATATTTTCATTCCTTCAAAGATCGTAATAAGCGGGTTAACCGCATCCAGAGTCTCTATATCGGCATTATACCGGTTCATCAGCCAACAGAACAAATGGGAAAAATGGTGGAAGGATTCCAGCGGTAAACCCCATAGTAAAGGTGACCCCTATACATATAACGGTACAACATTCCGCCTCACCCGGACCGGCTATAATGTAACAGGTATTGAAATCGAACAGGATGGTATCATCCTGCAAAGTGAGCTGACACTGATCGCCACCAATAAAGATTCAACCTGGGTTATCTGGAATAGCCGGTTTCCTTCAGGTAATAATCTATTTACCCGTTTGCAACATTATAAAAAGGCACAGGAAATCGGTAAAAACATGCAAGCGGTATTGAACAATTTGAATCAATTTACTTCAGACCCGCAAAAAGTATATGGAATCTCCATTATCAGGACTTCATTCCGGGATACCAATATGTTGTCAACCCGGTTTGTCACCACGGGATTTCCTGCAACCGAAGATATTTACGGGAAATTCGATATGTTAAAGAAAAACATTCAAATACAACATGGGAAGGTCACAGGCTATCCGATGATGCATGTGAACATGTTAAAGGCAGACAGTTTTGAAACCCAGTTAGCCATACCAACCGACCATACCCTTAAAAACGAAGGAAACACTTTCTATCGTAAAATGGTGCCGGGAAATTTTTTATCTGCCATTGTAAAGGGCGGAGAATATACCATTCGGGAATCCATGCAGCAACTGGATTTTTACCAGAAAGACCATGGTAAAATTCAAATGGCCCGGCCTTTTGAACAATTGATCACAGACCGGACCCTTGAACCGGATACGACGAAATGGATAACCAGAATTTATTTACCTGTGGCGGAATAGCACCCGGATTTTGCGAGGATCAATATAAACCGACTGTCCCTTTTTAGGTTGATTCCTAATGATATTTACGTTAAATTACTCCCCTAACTATTAACTAACTACCCCCGGGTTGCCTTCCTTGAGCGATGGGAAAATGTGTTGTGCTATGAATGTATGTCGTCTTGCTTTTTTCGGAGCCATTTTCCAGTTTTCCTGTATTTCCAACCTCCTCGCCCAGCAATTCAATGATTCTTTACAGTTCAAGGAATCTATTTCCGGTATCCATCGTATATATCTGAATGAAATTGGCGACAATGCCCAGATTTACCATGGAACTGAATATATCCGCAATGGACAAAAGGCCCTCGGTTTTCCATACTATGAATCGGATAGTATGTTAGTGGGTTCCGTAAACTACCTGGGTTATGAATACCCGGACCTAACCCTGTTTTACAATCTGGTTACCGATGAAATTATCATTCCGAATTATCTGCACAATGCACTCATTATTCTGCCGGAGGGCAAAGTGGATTCATTCTCGGTCGGAAGCCATGTTTTTATACCACTGAGGACTAAACGATATCGCGGTATTCCGACGGATGGCTTCTATGAGCAGCTTTTTTCAGGCGAACCGGGTATTTACGCCAGAAGGGAAAAAAGACTGGTCACCGGAACCGGCAGCGAGGAAAATAAATACATCCAATACAATATGTACTATCTACGAAAAAACAATGTTTTTTATATGGTGGATGATAAAAAGGCATTGCTGAATTTATTGAAAGATCAGGAAGATCAATTGAAAAAGTTCATCCGGGCCAATAAACTAAAATTCAACATAAAAAAAGATTTGGAATCCTCCCTGGTGCTGACCACCATGTATTATTCCCGGTTAAAGCACTGAAATGAGAAAACTTCGACTCGGCATATCCGTTATTTTTTGTATTTCCTTTTTTTCGCTGAACGCGCAGGATCAAAAGACCATTACCGGGGATTTTGCAGATTACCGGTTTCCACAATTGGTGCGGGTGATTGAATCCCAAACCCACTATCATATCTACTACGATTCCACTGAAACGGACAGTCTGGAAATAAATGTCAATGTGCGGCAGATGAATCTCCAGCATCTTTTCGATCTCATTTTTAAGGGTACAGATATATTTTATGCTTTCGGTCCGGATAACGAAGTATTCATTAGCAAAAGATTTAGTATTCAGACCACATTGCCCAAATATTACTTCGATCCTGCGAAAGGTATATCGGACAGCCTGAGCCAGGCTGCTTTCAATGCTGATGATGCCATTTATGCAAAATCAAATCTGAAAATTTCACCGGAGAATAAGCTATTCGATATTGGAACAAAAAATGGCAGATCTGTTTCGGCAAGACCAACGGTTGCCGGATATGTACGGGATGCGAAAACAGGAGAGCCCATTATGGGCGCAAGTATTTCGGTGGATACCCTGTCCATTTCAAAAAGTACGGATCAGTTTGGCTATTACAGTCTTTCTCTGCCTAAGGGTCGTCATATCATGCGATTCAGCAGTGCAGGCATGAAGGATACGCGAAGGCAGGTGCTGGTATTCAGCGATGGTAAGCTCAATGTGGATATGGATGAATTCGTTGCCAGTCTCAAGGCGGTTTATGTTTCAGCAGACAAAACATCTAATACGCGCAACGTTCAGATGGGCGTTACCAAATTAAATATCCAATCCATAAAACAGGTTCCAGTTGTATTCGGTGAAGCGGATGTATTAAGGGTGTTACTCACCCTTCCGGGAGTCACTTCAGTTGGTGAAGGAAGTAACGGGTTTAATGTGAGGGGCGGTGCCGCAGATCAGAATCTGATACTTTATAATGATGCCACAGTTTATAATCCAAGCCATATGTTTGGATTTTTCTCAGCATTTGATCCGGACCTGGTGAAAAGCGTTGAACTGTATAAAAGTGCCATCCCCGAAAAATATGGCGGAAGATTATCTTCCGTGCTGGACGTTGATGTAAAAGATGGCAACAATAAGAAATGGACCGGATCAGCAGGAATCAGCCCGCTTACCAGCAAATTCAGTATTGAAGGACCACTTCAGAAAGACAAAACTTCCATCATCGCAGGTTTCAGAACGACTTATTCCGACTGGCTGCTCCGTCAGATTCCCAGTTCGGATTATACCAACAGTACGGCCAATTTTTATGATGCCAGTGTGCATATAAGCCATATCATCAATGCCAAGAATACCATCTATCTGATGGGATACCTGAGCAGCGATAATTTTAAGCTGGACGGAGATACTACCTATGCTTATGCCAACAGAAATGCCAATATTAAATGGAAACACAATTTCAGCAATTCGTCATATGCTGTATTCACTACAGGCATTGATCATTATCAGTATGCTGTAACCAGTACAAAGGTTCCAATAAACGCTTACAAGCTGAGCTTTGATATTAACCAGATTTACCTGCGTGCCGATTTCAATTACGCTCCCAATAATAAACATGCGATCAGCTATGGATTGAATTCTGTGTATTACCAGCTCGACCCGGGAACGTTGTCACCAGCTGGACCAAAATCGCTGGTACAAACCAACAGCATGCGTCCCGAACAGGCGCTGGAAACCGCGCTTTACCTGGGCGACCAGTTTACCATTTCACAAAATTTCTCCATGAGTGGTGGCATCCGCTACAATATTTATAATTATTTAGGGCCGAACCTGGTCTATCAATATGTGCCTGGCCTTCCAAAGGAAACATTTACAATAAAGGATACCTTATATTATAATAATGGGAAAATAATTAAAACCTATACACTGCCGGAATTCAGATTTTCCGCCAGGTACTCCCTCGATAATACCGCATCGATAAAATTCAGTTTCAATACCATGACCCAATATATTCACGTGATCTCCAATACGACGAATATATCACCCACCGATATCTGGAAACTCAGCGATCCGAATATAAAACCGCAGCAGGGACAACAGATTTCATTGGGTTATTATAAAAATTTCCGACAGAATAGTATTGAAGCTTCCATAGAAGTATATTATAAAAAAATGCAGGACTATCTCGACTATAAAAGTGGGGCAAACCTGGTCTTAAATCCACACCTGGAAACGGATGTTTTTGAAACAAGAGGCAAAGCATATGGCGTGGAGCTGTTGTTAAAGAAAAATACAGGGAAATTGAATGGCTGGATCAGTTATACCTATTCCAGAACCTTCCTGCAACAGGCCGATCCCCTGGCGGGACAACTTGTCAACAACGGTAATTATTATCCGGCCAGTTTTGATAAACCCAACATGGTAAATTTTATCGGGAACTATCGATTCTCTCACCGTTACAGCCTTTCCCTGAATGTCGTATATAGTACCGGCAGGCCCATCACGCTTCCACTGGCTGTAGTATATCAGGGAGGTGCTTCCACCTTGTATTATTCAGACAGAAATCAATATAGAATTCCGGATTATTTCAGAACGGATATTTCAGTAAACATGGACGGGAATCATAAAGTGAATAAAAAAACGCATAATTCCTGGTCATTCGGCATATATAACGTCACCGGACGGCAGAATGTGTATTCGGTGTATTTCGTTCAGCAAAACGGGAAGGTCCAGGGTTACCAGTTATCCATATTTGGTGCACCCATCCCATTTATTACATACAATATAAAATTTTAAGCGGGTGCGGAAAGGCAGAGGAAAATATTTAATCGTTGCATTGATATCCCTGTGCTTGCTGAATTGCAGGAAACCTTATGTGCCACCCGCGATTAAGTCAAGTAATCATTTTCTGGCCGTAGATGGTTTTGTCAATACCAGCCCGTTTGGCGTCTCTACCATCACACTCACCCGTTCACTGAACTTATTGGACTCAATCCCGATTCTGCCTGAGCTAAACGCCCAGGTGATGATCAGGAGTTCGGACGGCGCTTTATTTCCCCTCGTGGATACCGGTTTAAATGGAATTTATGTGAGCAGTACATTAACTCTGGATCCCAGCCTTCAGTATCAGTTATCTGTTACCACAAGCGATGGAAATACATATGCATCCGACCTGGTCAGTTCAAAACCGTCTCCTTTGATAGACAGCCTGACCTGGGAACTCGTGGATGACGCGAGCCACACCACAGAGGTATTGAACATTGATGTCAACGCACATGATGTTTCCGGCAATACGAAGTATTATAGGTGGGACTATGTTGAAACCTGGCAGCATGAATCACCAATGCAAACTTATTGGGGATTGAAAAATGGCCTCGAATACCCGATCGATCCGAGCGAAAGCACATTTGACTGCTGGACGACGGCGCATTCCACTTCAATCATACTGGGTACTTCCATTAACTTAAGTTCAGACGTGATCAGTCATGGTTTGATCACCAGTTTTGCAAAAAACGATCCCAAAATGGATGTCAGGTACAGCATGCTGATCCGGCAGTATCCATTGGATTTCGAAGCTTACAAATACTGGCTCACCGTACAAAAAAATTCGCAGTCGCTGGGAGGACTTTTCGACGTCCAGCCCTCCCTAATCAACGGAAATTTCCATAGCGTTAGCAATCCTTCCAGTCCCGCTGTCGGATATGTTTCCGCTTGCTCCGTTCAGCAATACAGGATGTTCATCGATAATCATGATTTACCGGGATGGAAATCCAATCCTCCGGATAATTGCCCCATCAAGATTATTCCGTCTGATCCCGACAACGCTCTGATCTGGAATTACGGCGATACCGCATTCCAGCTTTGGTATTTCGTTTCCGGTCCGCCGCCAACTCTGAAAATTACACATAAAGAGTGCCTGGATTGCAGGTTTCAGGGTGGTACTACAACCAAACCACCCTTCTGGCAATAAATATTTTCAAATGAAAAAATGTTTTGGATTTTTTATTTTTCTTTTGAACTGTGCGGTACTTGATGCACAGGATCCCGTTGCAGACAGCCTTCAACAGCAATTCATCCGTTACCAGCAGGGCGTTTTGCAGGAAAAACTCTTTGTCCATACCGATAAAACATTTTACCTGGCCGGAGAAACCATTTGGTTTAAACTGTATGCTGTAGATGCAAACTGGCATAAACCATTTCCCCTGGGCAGCATAGCCTATATAGAAATACTAAACAAAGAAGGAAAGCCCGTTATACAAAACAAAACAACGTTGTTAAACGGTACCGGAAGCGGATCAGTTTCCATACCCGGATTTCTGAATTCCGGAACTTATGTTCTTCGTGCATATACCAGCTGGATGAAAAACTTTCCTTCAGAATTCTTTTTTGAACAGGAGATTTATATCGTTAATACGCTTAAAACGCCGGCAGTCACGCCAATCGCTAAACTGCCTGCATCTATTCAGTTTTTCCCGGAAGGAGGAAATGAAGTATTTGGTCTGGAAGAAAAAATAGGATTCAAGGCAACCGATGGTTATGGACATGGACTGGACTGTGCGGGTGTTATCGTCAATCAGCAAAATGATATCATCACGCAGTTTCAATCCCTGCACAATGGCATGGGGAATTTTCAATACCGGCCGGAAAAAAATAATACCTACTTCGCAATCATCAGATTGGCCGACAGTTCTTTCAAACAACGACTACCAACTCCGGCCGATCATGGTTTTGAAATGCATGTAACGGGCACGGAAGGCGATCAGCTGACCGTCAGGGTCCTTGCCACTCCTGAATATAATAATACACCGGTATACCTCTTAGTCCATTCCAGACAGCAATTAAAAATCGTACAGAAAAACGGGATCGTGAACGGGGAGGCTGGTTTCCAGCTGAACAAAAAAGATCTGGGTGATGGAATTTCTGCAATTACATTGTTCAACCAATCCAGACAACCTGTTTGTGAACGTTTGGTATTTAAAAGTCCGGAAGCGAAACTACTGTTACAGGTAAGAACTGATCAGCCCGTTTATGAAACCCGATCTCCTGTGCAGGTTTATCTCAATGCGCAAAATGGAGAGAGCCAGCCATTGGACGGCAATTACTCCATGTCGGTATTGATGATCGATTCTTTTCAACCGGTTCCGGCACAGAATATCATTTCCTGGCTTTACCTCAGCTCAGACCTCAGGGGAAAAATTGAATCACCTGAATATTATTTCGAAAACAACGATAAAACCAGCAGTGAAGCATTGGATAATCTGTTGCTTACACAAGGATGGAGAAGATTTAAATGGACTGATGTATCGGAAAATAAAAAACCATATTTTGAATTTCTTCCTGAATTTGAAGGGCCCGTGGTCAGTGGTAAATTAATTAATAAAACAACAGGCACAGCTGTAGGTAATTCCATCGCATGGCTGAGCATACCCGGCTCCGACAACGCGTTCAGCAGTTCAGTCAGTGATGCACAGGGAAATCTTCGTTTTGGGTTCAGGGACATTTATAAAAATAATGCCGTCGTAGTGCAGCCTGCACTTCAAAAAGATTCCAATTACCGGGTGGATATCAACAGTGCCTGGTCAGATAAATTGCCGTACTCCCCTTTCCCTTTGCTGTTACTTTCCAAAAATCAGGAAAATATACTCCTGAACCGAAGCATCAGTAACCAGGTGGAAAACACCTATAGCATGGATAAAAAACGAAAATATGTGCCCGGCAACATGGACACTTCGTCTTTTTACGGAAGGGCCGACAAAATCTATGATCTCGATGACTACACCCGGTTTCAAACCATGGAGGAAGTTTTGCGCGAATATGTTGAAGATGTGCGTATACGAAAGGATGGTGCAAAATATATTTTCAAAGTCCGGAACCGCTTATTCGGAACCTATTTTGAAGAAGATCCACTGATCCTGCTGGATGGTATCCCGATCGCTGATGCCTCAAAAATAGTCGCGCTGGATCCGCTGAAGATCCGGAGAATTGAAGTGGTGACCCATAATTGTTTTGTCGGTTCTTCTGTATTCGAGGGCGTCGTCAATATTAAATCCTACTCAGGTGAAATCGGTGCTACACAAATTGATCCGAATGCATTTGTTGTAGAATTCGAAGGGCTACAGCAGCAGCGTGCGTTTTATGCTCCTGTGTATGGTTCACCGGAAACCCGGGATAGTCACATACCCGACTTCAGGAATGTTTTATATTGGTCGCCACAAATTAGGCCGGGCACAGACGGTATATCACGGATAAATTTTTATAGTTCTGACCTGAAAGGAAAATTTGCTGTTATTGTACAGGGGATTTCTAAAAATGGTCTGCCGGGAAGGGCGGTCAGTTTTTTTGAAGTGACGGATTCTAAATAAAGGAATTATTTATTCCTGAATTGGATGACCATAGCACTGTCGTTGTTTCGCGCCAATACGATCGCTTCCTGACCACCGATCGTCATTTTACGAATATGCCGCACCTGTCCTTTGACTTGTGTTCCATTTAATGGTTCGGTGCGAAAGGAATCCTTTCCCTGGTTAATCAACAGCGTGGCATAATCTGCATCATACCTTCCCATCTGAATATTGTTCTCGTAATAATTTCCGACAAGCAGAATATCCGGCAGGCTGTCACGGTTTGCATCCACGACCAATGCGTCCCGAAAAGAAGAGAGCTGCGCCTGCCAGGGCATGGCTACAACATCGAATTTTAAATTACCCCGATTAAACAATATGGCATTGGAAAAATAATTTGCTGTAAGGACATCCGCCTTCGCCAGTTCTTCCGGAGAAAAGATTTGATTAAATTTTGCCTTTGCAAAATCCTCCGCATAGAGAAATTTCTTTTTCAAACCGGGTATCTGCTTTTCCAGTTCTTCTTTATTGGCAAAAGGTAATTCCCTGCCCTCCAGGTAATATGAAAGGATCTGGTCTTTTTTCCCGTTGCCGTCAAAATCATAATAATACAAACGAACAGGTTCCTGGTCACTGGCCTTCAGTCGGCTGTTCAAACCAAGGTTTCCTGCGATGAGGTCTATTTGTCCGTCATGGTTCAGATCCACCGGCAGAATAAAATTCCACCATCCTTTTTTGTCGGTGAGTTGTATTTTTTCAAATGAGCCCCCATGATTTATAAACGCTTCGATGCCGCCCCATTCCAGCGAGACGATAATGTCTTTTTTACCATCATTATTGATGTCGCACCAGATTGCACTTGTTATGAATCCCGCCCGGGAAAGTCCCGGAGCCAGCTTATCCGTAACATCAATAAACTTCCCGTGCCCGTCATTTTGCAGTAAATAGGACCTGGGAATCTGTCCGTAATTAAAAGGTACCGACCTGCCTCCGATAAATAAATCTGCATAGCCGTCTCCGTTAAAATCCATTGACAGCAGAGTTGTGGAATTGATATAAAGGCTGTCAAAAGCAGTTTGATCCCGGGTAAAAATTCCCTTACCGTCATTTAAATAGACCCTGGGTCTCAGCTGCTCATCCCTTCCATAAAATTCATTCCCTCCATTGGCAAATACCAGGTCGGGGAACCCGTCATGATTAATGTCTGCCACGCAAGATGCTACAAATTCAAAATTGGAATCCGCTTCCAGAGACTGCTGTTGGGTTTTTATGAAAGTCCCTGATTTCTGTTGCAGGAAAACAGCACTTTTCCCCATCCTGGATGCACCCATAAACAGGTCTTCCAGACCATCCTGATTTAAATCAGCTACGATCAGGCCCGGACCCTCGCTGGACAACATATGTGGTATTAAAGGCTCCCGCTCAAATTCATGAAACGTGTTCTCTGTATGTTTATATAGTATGTTTGTTTTTTGGGTTATATTTTCTACAGGCCTGGTCGTATTTTTCCAATGACTCCGAAGGATGGCATAATCATATTGGGGAAGACCTTTCTTATACTGGAAACTGATCACAGAATTGACAGGACTCAATTTAATAGGCTGGTAACTATTGTCCGGCCAGATCAGGAATGCGGAGTCTACGGTTGTTTTATCCAGACCAATGTGAACCGGCCCTTCCATACTGGAAAGAAATCCCCTCACCGGGTATTTTTCATAAGTCCGGATTCCGCCATTCGCATACAGCACAATTTTTGCACCCAGTGCGTTGACATTTTTTTCAGAGCCCTTCAGTTTGATCTCTACAAATGCTTTGTCCTTTTTGTCATTACTCTTATTCTCATATAAAAGCGCTGGGTCTTCAATATTATTCACCAGTACATCCAGGTCTCCGTCATTGTCAAAATCTGCATACACAGCTCCGTTGGAATATGTGTTCTTGTTATTTCCAATCTCTGCACTCATATCCGTGAACCGGAGTTCAGGGCCGTTTTTAAAAAACCGGTTGGGTATCTTGATCTGCGGGAAGCGATCTATCAGATTCATGTCCTTTGCGTCAAGGCCGGTGGACTTCATTTTCTCCTGAAGGTCTACATTGGAAATAAAATTGATATAGTCGATATCATTCAGTCTCTTCGGAATACCATTGGAAATAAACAGATCCTTGGTCCCATCATTGTCAAAATCAAAAAACAGGGGAGACCAGGACCAATCCGACGCATATACACCGGAATATAATCCGATCTCGCTGAATTGGCCATTACCACGGTTCAGCTGCAGATTGTTCCGGGTATACTGATAATTATAACCATACCGGATTTTTGTAAAAAAAGTTTCATAGTCATCTTCTCCTTCAGATCTTTTCAGGATATAAGGATCGGAGGGAAGCATATCCATACTGATGATCTCCGGCCAGGCATCATTGCTGATGTCAGCTACATCCACGCCCATCGTAAACTGACTGGTATGCATGATATGATCATTCAGCTCTTCTTTAAAAGTTCCATTATGCTGATTGATATACATGTAATCATTCTCCTGAAAATCGTTGCCGATATATAGGTCGGGATACCCATCCAGGTTGATGTCAGTCGCACAAATTCCCAGGCCATACCCAATCACGGAACTATGTATGCCCGCTTCTTTGGTAACATCGGTAAATTTATTATTCCCGTCATTGCGATAGAGCCGGTCGCCAGTCAGTGGATTTTGAAGTGCCAATCGGTCCACACGCGAGCCGAATGTTCCATTATAACGCAGGGAATGATTCAACAGATACATGTCCAGATCTCCGTCCCCGTCAAAATCAAAGAAAACAGCCTGCGTACTGAAACCGGAAAAATCCAGCCCGTATTCTTTGGCTTCGTCTTTATAAAAGGGGACACCATTTTTACCGATACCCTGACAGATCAAAAGTTGATTGTGACTATGCAGCGTTTCATGATTTCCCACGCGGCAAATATAAATATCCAGGAGACCATCATTATTGATGTCTACGATTGAAACGCCGGTAGACCATGCACTGTCTGCCGGCACTTGTGCTTCAGCCGTTACATCCTTAAAATGAAGGCCGCCTTCGTTTAGATAAAGCCTGTTTGAAACCTGGTTGGCCGCAAAGAAAATATCTATTTTACCATCATTATTAAAATCTGCTGCTCCGACGCCACCACCATTATAGAAGTACATGTATTTAAAAACATTGAAGTCCTGCGTGGGCGTAAGTTTATTGGAGAAGTCAAGCCCTGTGCGTCCGGATTCCAGGGTCTCAAACAAAACAGGAATGTTTGTGTCAGCATGTTGTTTGCAGCCGGACAGAAAAACGACCCAGCCTGTAAACAGGTAAATAATCAAATTCCGGTTCCCTTTCATATAATCTGTAATTACCGTTCTTTTTTCTTTTTACTGTTTAATTCATACATCATCGGAACTTCATCATTGATCAGGAACAAAACATGTGGATTGCCGGCACTTTTGATCAGGGCAATATCCCTGACCTGACCAAGGATATTCAGTCCGGATCTGGCGTTCTCCATGAAATTGAAATTACCCTTTCCATCATTTAACAACACATCTCCGAAACTTCCATCCAGTCTTCCGAATTGCGGCAGGAATCCAAATTCGTTTCCTCCTAATATAAGATCAGGAAATCCGTCTCCATTCAAATCCATACAACGGATGGCGTTCACTGAGGAAAGCTGAACCATCAGTGGCAGTTTATGTATGGAAAACCGGCCATTACCTTCATTGATAGCAACGATTGATGAACAATAGTTAAAAGTTTTAACCTGGGATGTTTTTAATAATTCCTCGGGCAGCAGGTCCTGGATGGTCTTCTTCGCAAATTCCCCATGTTTTAAATTTTGCTTTTTCAAAATGGGCATCTGGAATTCCAGGTCATGTTTCAGGAATACGGGCATGTCTTTCCCGTCGACCGTCCTGCTCAGGATATTATCCATATTTCCATTCTGGTCATAATCGTTAACCCAAAGTTTTACCGGATTGGCCGAATCAGGATGCAGATAAAAGTTCTCACCAATATTGCCCAGAATCAGATCCATTTTCCCATCACCATTCAGATCGGCTGCAGCTACTGATTCCCACCACCCGGAAAGATTTTTAAGATTGGTCTCCAGTTCTTCAAAATGATCTTTGTTAAAATGAAAAATCCTGGGACTCATCCATTCTCCTGCGATAACGAGATCCTTGTCCTGGCTTCCGCTGATATTTGCCCAGCAGGCTCCTGTCACCATGCCGATATGAGCGATATCAGGATTTTTATCAGCTGCAATATCTTTAAAATGGCCTTTGCCATCATTTATATACAGGTAGCTTGAAGGGGGGCTTCCATACTGCCTCGGTACACTTCTCCCTCCAACGAACAGATCAGCAAATCCGTCGTGGTTAAAATCATATGCTATTGCAACGGATGTGTTCACACCATTCAGGTTATTCCCGAATGCTGCAACATCAATGGTGAAATTTCCATGGCCGTCATTCTTAAATAACCGGTTTTGCATTTCCCGGGTAAATGCCTGGCTGTTATTCCCACCCGGTCCGATGAAAAGATCCAGATCACCGTCGTTGTCTGCATCAAAAAATAAAACTGCCTCGTCCTCGAAATCCTTGAAGAAAGCAAAACCCTGTTCCTCTTTCTTCTCAAAACGACCGTCCCTGGTCTGTAAATACAATTGACCCGGATGCATTGAAGTGCCGCCGATATATACATCTTCCAGGCCATCCCCATTAACGTCACCGACTGCAGCTTTGGGTCCTTCACGGGAAAGCATTTTGGGTACGTTATGCTCATAATAGAAGTCGATATTATTATCTTCCGTGTGTTTATCTAAATTTGAATTCACGAGCCGGAATAAAAGAGAATCAGATATTTTTTCCGCTGGTGCTGCTGTTGCTGTAGCAGACTCAACGAAGCTGTACAGTTTATTTATAGCGGGATGATCATATTTATTGAAGCTGCCGTCTGGCCAGGTAATGATCATCGAATCAACCTGCGTAATTTTTCCCAGGCCGATAATCTGTTTATAATCCATGGAAGACTGGAAACCCCGGCTTGGAACAAGTTCCCGATAGAAAATTTGTTTTCCCTGATAAACCCGAATTTTACTACCAATTGCGAAAGTGTTATCGCCCTTCCCTTTCAACTGGACTGCGACATAATTATTTTTGTTGAGCAGCCTGGAATTATTTTTGTAAATAAAGGCAGGGCCATTTTCATTGTTGATGATCAGATCCATAGCACCGTCATTATCCAGGTCGGCGTATGCCGCACCGTTTGCAAAGGAAGCCTGGGTAAACCCCCAGTCCTGACCCACATCAGTAAAACTCAGATCACCCTGGTTCCTGTACGCTTTATGCAACATCGGATGAACAGGCACATGTTTTAATATTTCATCAGAGGCCTCTTTCTTTCCACTCAGCACCATTTTCTGTAATACATCATTCGCAAAGAAATCCATGAAATCCAGGTTCGTGACATCTTTATTGACGCCATTGCACACATAGATATCATTGTATCCGTCGTTGTCCATATCGAACATCAGGGCACCCCAGCTCCAGTCTGTAGCAGATACACCTGCATAGTCTGCAATATCCAGGAATCGTCCATTCCTGTTATTCAGTTGCAGGCAATTCTTTACATACTGATGATAGAACCCCGCTTTAAATTTGGCGTTATATAAATCAATATTGTCAAATGCCCCCAGGGTTTTCAGCCGGTAGTCGTCTTCAGGAAGCATATCCGTCGTAAAGATTTCCGGATAACCGTCGTTATTTATATCGGCAATATCTGCGCCCATGGATGAAAAACTGGTATGCCCAAACCAATCCTCCAATTCGTCTTTGAAGGTTCCGTCTTTTTGATTGATATACAAATAGTCCCGTTCATATGAATCATTGGAAACAAAAACATCCGGATAACCGTCTCCATTGATATCTCCTACTGAAACACCCAGGCCAAAACTGATCAGGCTTCCATGTATACCTGCAGACTTAGTCACTTCTGTAAAGTGACCGTTATCATTTCTATATAAATGATCTCCACCGCCCTTCAGGAAATTTTCAACCGGCCATTCCTGATCGGGCAGATCGCGCCGGTTGGAATTATTTAATGTATTTACCGGAATCGGGCTGTTATCAATCATGAAACAATCCAGGTCTCCGTCCAGATCATAGTCAAAAAAAGAAACCTGTGTCGTGTATGCAGAAATATCCAACCCGTATTTCGCTGCAGATTCCGTGAATGTGAGGTCATGATTATTGATGAAGAGTTGGTTTTTACGATGGCCCGTAGTCATATGGCCTGAATTACACACATAAATGTCCAGCCAGCCATCATGATTGATATCCACAAAAACCACCCCTGTGCTCCACATACTATCCTGTACAATGCCGGACTTCTTGGTAATATCCTCGAACTTAAATCCACCCTTGTTCAAGTATATTTTATTGTCCCCCATATTGGAGGTGAAGAAAATATCGGCCAGACCGTCATTGTTCAGATCTCCGACCGCTACACCGCCGCCGTTATAAAAATTCCTGAATAGAAAACTGTTTTCGAGTTTTCCGTCAATTACTTTGTTATTAAAATCCACGCCCGAATGTTCAACCAGCTGAAATAAGTCAGCCTGCTGGTCCTTCTGCCTCTTGCAGGAAACGAATAAACATAAATGGCAAATGGAAAATAAAAGGGCCCTGGAAAAAATGCTATTCATAGTAAAGAACTGCCATGAATAATACAAGATGAACGGTCCTGGCAGGATGGATAAAATTACAAAAGGCCATTATTATATAATGGCCTTTTGCTATTAATAAGAAAGCTTTACATATTCTTAGTACCCGGGATTCTGTGTCAGGTTCGGATTTACACCGAGTGCCTGATTAGGAATAGGGAATAACAGGTTTGTAGTTCCATTATCAGCGGGTTTATACTGCCAAGCAGTAAGAAACATTCCAAAACGGATCAGGTCAGTTCTTCTCTGGGATTCCCAATACAGTTCACGACCGCGTTCAGCCAGTAAACAATTTGGATCATCCACTACGCTGGTTCCACCAACGGGTGCTGTTGTCGGGCCCAATGGCAAAGTAGCCTTAGGAGCCGCACCACGGGCTGCCCTGAGATTGTTTACAAGTACCAGTGCTGCTGCATTATCAGGAGTCGCCTGGCGCATCAGTGCTTCCGCTACATTCAAAACCACTTCCGAATACCGGATGAACATCAATGAGTTTCCGGGGGTGCTGGAATAATATGTTCCACTAGGGTTGGAAAAATCAGGGTAGTATTTATCAACGCGTATACCGGTAACTTCCAAATTTGCGCCGGATTCGATCATAGTTGGATCGATAATCGGATTAAAAGCCAGTGGAGCACCCTTTCTATCTTTCAGTGCCACACCATTCTGATCGTATTGTTGGCCAATTAAAAATCCCGGACGAATTCCTGAATTAGTGGTTAACGCAACATTTGATGTCGCCCTTTGTCCAATTCTTTGATCAAGAATCGCATCAGCTCCTGCATAAGCAGCGGTCGGTGTGGGCGTTCCAAAACTTTGGTAAAAATCACTGGTCGTTGAGAACCCATTCCAGCCGGCATTGGGTGCCTGTCCGTTGTATTCATTGTAGTGATGTCCCATCATCCAGCGGGCCTGCATGCTGGGGTTATTCACCGTCTGACCAGAGCTGCTGGGGTAGATAAAGATCGCTTCTGTGGAGGCGGAATTCATGTAACCAAAATTATCCCAGTAATTCGCCATGTAAGAATACTTGCCGCTACTTATGATCTGATTTCCCAGAGTAATCACCTGTTGCATATCTGCATCATCAAATGTGGGTGCCGCACGGTTTGCATATGCACCCCTGTTCAGGTAACACCTCATCAATAATGCTTTGGTCGCATTGATACTGATTTTCGTTGCCCCATTGGCTGGATCGAGATCCGGTAAAGCAGTATTAAGTTCAGCGATAATAAAATCGCAGCCAGCTAATCCTGTGTACACTTTTGGAGCATTCAACAAGGTATCACCTGCGTTTCTGAATGGGAACTGATTGTACAGATCCAGCAGGTAGTACAATGCGATGGCGCGGAGTACCCTGGCTTCTGCAGCCTGTTCTTTTGAAGGATTAAATTGGAAAACGTTTGTCGCATCGAATTGCAACCCATTCAAACCGTTGAATACGCTCAGAACTTGTCCATGATCTGCATTCCAGGTATGATTATGAATTACCCTCCAGACACCGTTATCATCCCAGTCACCACCTCTTGTAGGAACCAGCGATTCATCGGTTGAGTTCTCTTCAAGGGAGAAAACCTGGTCCTGATTAACGAAGGGCCCGGGGATATCATTATATGCACTCTGAAGCAATAGATTAGGAGTCAATACTGCAGCAGCTGTTGATTGTGGTATCGTCGTTTTGTAGGACTCTGTTAGTTTGGTACATCCCAGGAGTCCTGATAAAACCAGGAGTGTAGAGATTTTAAAATATCTTGACATTTTCATATGCTCTGTTTTAAAATAATATTAAAGTGCAAAATTTACTCCGATCACTACGCTTTTTGGCGTTGGATAAGGGATATATTCAATTGAACTGGAAGGGTATCCACCGTTCGATTTGTCAATGTTTACTTCAGGATCGAACCCTGAGAAACCAGTAATTACAAACAGGTTGGATCCACTTACAAATACGTTCAGGTTCTTGACGTAGTTGCCTATATTACCTACGCTATATGTAAGCGCTGCGTTGCGCAATTTGAAATAATCACCCTTTTCCAGGAAGCGTGAAGAAGCACCCACACCGCTGGATGGCTGTTCCTTGGAATTATATGCGTTCTGGTCGATATTCCTTCCCTGGGCGATACCTGAAATATTGGTTACGGAAGTTGCCGTATTGTTGTAAATCAGGAATCCGGTTGATCCACCACCATTGATGACCAGGCTCAGTTTCTTATACCTTAATGTTGTGCTCAAACCAAACAAAGTAGTGGGATTTGGATTGCCCGCAAACTGAGGATTTTTACCAATGATCTGATTTCCTTTCTGATCAAACCCTAAGAACGGCTTGAGCCAGTATTCATCAACCGGTTGGTTATTCGTAATGATCTGGGCCAGTGTTCCGGATACACCCTGACCGTTGATCTGGCCTGTATAAATGGCCACAGGAATCGTAGATCCGGGATTATAGAAGTTTGTTATGAGATTATGGTTGGTAGCGAAGTTAACCGACAGATCCCAGCTGAAATCCTTGTGCTCAACAATGGTTGCTCCAACTGAAACTTCGATACCATCATTTTTCAGATGACCGGGCAGGTTATACCAAACCGTTGCACCGGGGGGAGCAGGCTGTATGACGATACCCTGGAACAGGATATTTGTTTTGTCCTTGTTGTAATAATCGAATGTTCCGTAAAGTCTGCCTTTAAACATGGAAAAGTCAAATCCAAAGTCATACTGCGTGGTAGATTCCCATTTCAAATTGGGGTTTTCGGCATTAATCTGTTTAGCAGATCCAAAAGAACTGAATGCAAACTGGTTAATGGAGGCACCTGCCGGGAAATCCTGGCTACCCGTGATTCCCCAGGTTGCCCGAAGATCAAGACCTGAAAAGAGACTGTTGTCTTTCATGAAATCCTCATTCGCGATATTCCATTTGGCACCTACAGAAGGGAAATAACCATATTTGTTATTGGCACCAAACTTACTCGAGCCATCAGCGCGGAACGTACCGGTCAGGAAGAATCTTTCTTTCCAGTTGAAGTCAACCCGGGCAAAATAAGATTGTATCTCCGTAGTGATGTCTTTAAATACAAATGGAGTTCCAGTAAGTGGTGTTTTTCCATTTTGGATGATATCGGTATACAGTGCTGAGCTCAACTGAAGTTCATTCAGGTTGAAATTGAAGGTCTGGGCCCCCACATTAAAATTATTGAAATTGGATTTCCAATATTCAAATCCACCCAAAGCGGTAAACTTCAGATCCTGGCCAAATGTCGTATTATATTGGAGTGTATTATCAAATACCTGCGAAGTAAGTCCGGCTTGCGAAATAACTCCCAGTCCATTACCGTCAATCGGGTTGAAACCCCTTATGAAACCGTCGACGTTAGTATTTCTTACCCCGTCAGACTGGTTAATAGAATACTGGAATTTGTACACCAGGTTATCCATTATTTTTACACTGGCCGCAATAGTACCTAAAATGGTATGGACATCAGCTTCATCATTGTAAGCTTTGAGCATCATTAAAGGATTGGGTGTACCATTTCCGAGGTTGGTAAATGAACCGTCCGCATTATAATAAGAAGCTGTCGGGTTCCATTGCAAGGCGGAACTGATCAGGTTACCCTGTGATCCGGCTGTATTGGAAGCGAGTACTATATTTTCAGCATTATAACCGTCAATAACGTTGAAGTCGATGGTTAATCTTTTATCCAGGAATTTATAGGTTCCTGCAAATGACCCAATGTATTTATTCAGTTTATTATTGGTGATCAGTCCCGGTGTGGAGGATGCCAGGAAAGATGCCCGGAATTTCCCATTTTCATTTCCACCGCTCATGGCGATGTCGTAGTTCTGAATGGGTTTATGCCAGGTGATGTCATCGAGTGGATTCACATTTGCCCCTTTATTCAGCGTAGCGGGTTCCGCATATTTGCTCAGGGCTGCAACATATTGAGGCTGGCTGAGGATATCATATTTCTTCATGTATCCGGTATTCCAACCTACGGAAGCGTTGGCTTCGAGTTTAACAGCACCCGATCCGCCCGTTTTTGTTGTCATCACAATAACACCGTTTGCACCCCGGGAACCAAATATGGCGGTGGAAGAAGCGTCTTTCAATACGGTGATGTCCTGTATATCATATGGATTGATAAACAACAATGGGTTATCATCCGGCAAAATACCAAATCCACCTGTTCCCAGGTTCACAATTGGACGTGCACTCCTGCCATCCAGGATGATTCCGTCTACTACATAGAGTGGGTTACCTACGCCGCGTACCGAACTGTTACCCCGAATCCTCACTGTAGTTGCCGCACCAGGCTGACCGCTATTGGTGGTAACTTCCAGACCGGATACTTTATTTGAAAGTAACTGGTCAGGGGAAGTAATTACCCCCTGGTTGAATTCTTTAGCAGAAACAGTTGTCAAGGAGCCGGTGGCGTCCTTTCTTTTTACAGTACCGTAACCGATTACCACTACATCATTGAGTGATTGTGTGGCAGAAGCCAGGGCAATGTTTAACGCCGTCTGGTCGCCAATCGTTACTTCCTGCTGGTTAAATCCAACAGAACTTACGATCAGAGATTTGGCGGTTGCGGGAGCAGTAATCGAAAATGCCCCGTTGGCATCCGTCGTAGTACCCCCTTTCGATCCCTTAACGGTTACAGATGCACCCTGCACCGCAGCACCGTTGGCATCAGTAATTTTTCCGGTAATAACTTTTGTCTGGGAGAAAGCTAACTGTGTAAAGGATACACATAAAAAGAGGACAGCAATCCTCTTAAGCAATCGTTTCATGGTCATAATCAATGGTTTAAGCAATTAAGCAGCTAAAATAGTATTTATTTTGCAGATTTTAACAAAAATGTTAAAAAAATATTTCTGCAAAATGGATCACAATTTTATCCAACAAACATAGAGACAGCTAACATCATGGAAACGCTGCAATTCATTTGCAGTTGCGTTAGAAATCAAGGCGCATGAATTTCCGGCCCTCCTTGGTTTTATACTTCACATAATTGAACTTATAGAGCTTGCCGGGCCGGTGGGGAACATCGAACTCCAGCTCATGAGTGTCTTCCAGCACATCCATAGAAAAGAACTTCTTCCGGAAATTGCGTCTGTCGAGTTTTATACCCAGTATCGCTTCATAGAGGTTCTGCAACTCGCGTAAGGAAAATTTTTGCGGCAGCAGGCTGAACCCGAGCGGATGTTCCTGAACCCTTTTTTGCAGCCACTCATGGCATACGTCCAATATCTGCTGGTGGTCAAAAGCCATATTCATATCCGCACTCAGTTTGTGCCAGTGCAACTCATTGTCCGCTTTCTGAAGACGGTGTTGCTGTATATTGATCAGCGAACAATAAGCAACCGTTACTACCCGGGCTGCAGGGTGGCGCTGAACATCCCCGAAACTTTTTACCTGTTCCAGGTAAACATCATCCATACCCGTGCGCTCCTTTAATATACGGTATGCTGCATGGTCAAGGTCTTCATCCCGATGCACGAGATCCCCCAGTAAAGTCCATTTGTCTTCATATTGCTTTAAATCCGATTTGATTAATAACACTTTAAGCTCATTTTCATCAAATCCGAAAATCACACAGTCAACAGAAATGCCAATCAGTCCGTCACTTTGTAACTGTTTCAGAACCGCTTTGATATCTTTCCGTTTTGGCAGTTTTTCAATACTCATACACGTAAATTTGTAACATCTGTTCCCTACGCTAAATATAATCCAGATCCGCTAAACTTTCATCCGGGCCCTATATAATGTACGAGCGCCGGGAAAATTCGTTGTAAATCACCTGTATGTTTAATTCTGAAAAGACCCGTCAACTGCAGGACCAAAGTAAATCCCTCCTGCACAAACTTCAGCAAAAGGGGCTGCAACCCAAAGACCTGGATCTCCTGCGTCAGGCCTTGGTTTTTCATGAATACCGTTATTATATACTGAATGATCCCCTGCTGACAGATAAAGAATACGACACCTTATATAAAGCACTCGAAAAGCTGGAGTCGGAAAATCCCAAACTCATCACCCCCGATTCTCCCACACAGCGTGTTGCTAAGGAGCTTACGAAAAATTTCCCGACGGTCAACCATCTTGTACCCATGTTATCACTTGAGAATTCTTACGATGCAGAAGATCTGGTGGACTGGGACCGTAAAGTCCGGGAACTGGCTGGGCTGGAAACCATTGAATATTGTGTTGAACCCAAGTTTGACGGTGCGAGCATTTCCCTGATTTACGAAAACGACCTGCTGGTCAGGGGCGCCACCCGGGGAGACGGAGTGCAGGGTGACGAGGTAACGGTGAATATTAAACAGATCCGGTCAGTACCCCTTTCAGCCGCTTTTTCCCATTATGGCCTCGAACAGGTCGAAATCCGTGGGGAAGTGCTGATGAATAAAGAGAGTTTTAAAAAATATAATCAGCAACTGGCCGAACAACAATTAGCTCCCCTCGCCAATCCCAGAAATGCCGCCTCAGGATCTCTGCGTATAAAAGATCCTGCCGAAGTAAGCCGGCGCAACCTGGAAGTATTCCTGTATCATATCAGTTATTATGCGGCTACTGAAAACCTGGATATCGATAAGGGTGAAACCGCAGGCCCGGATATGGCCCATCGCGCCCGGTCAAAAAAAGCACCCCTTACCCACAGCGAATCCCTCGATATGCTTTGGGAGCTGGGTTTTCGCAGTCCGAAAAAGGAGAAAAAAGTCTTTAAGGGTATTCAGCAGGTCATTGACTATTGCATTTCCTTTGAGTCGGGTCGTGATCAACTACCATATGAGATCGACGGTATGGTGATCAAAGTAAATGAATTCAGTCTGCAGGACCGGATGGGGATGACCACCCACCATCCCCGCTGGGCCATTGCTTTTAAATTCAAAGCGCGTCAGGCTACCAGCAAACTGTTGAAAGTAGAATTTCAGGTAGGCAGAACCGGTAGTATCACGCCTGTCGCAAAGATCGAACCCGTGCCCATTGGTGGTGTGACAGTTGCTTCTGTATCTCTTTTTAATGAGGATGTGGTTCGGCAGAAGGATTTGCGCATCGGGGATTCCGTACTAGTTGAACGCGCCGGAGACGTTATTCCTTATATTGTTAAACCCCTCACTGAACTTCGAACCGGAAAGGAAAAGAAAATTGTTTTCCCGACGCACTGCCCGGCCTGTGGAGATGAATTGGTCCGGGTGCCTGAAGAAGCCGTATTGCGTTGTGTGAATATCAATTGCCCTGCCCAGGTAGTGGAGCGGATTATTCATTTTGTGAGCAAAGATGCCATGGACATACGCAGTTTTGGCGCAGCCAACGTACAGAAATTTTTCGACCTCGGTTTCCTGAAAGATATTCCCGGCGTTTATCAGTTACCGTTTGGTAAAATCGCCGGTCTGGAAGGTTTTGGGGAAAAAAGCATTACCAACCTGCAATCGGCGATTGAAGAATCTAAAAAACAACCCCTCCACCGGGTAATATACGCCCTGGGTATTCGCTATGTGGGAGAAACGACCGCCAAGACGCTGGCCAAAGCCGTTAGTTACCTGATGGACTTTAAAGATTTTTCCCTGGAAGAATTGCAGGCCCTGGAAGATGTAGGCCCAAAAGTTGCGGGAAGTATCCTGCAGTTTTTTGAAAACAGGGACAATATAAAAATGCTGGAAAAACTGGAGGGCCTGGGTCTGAATTTTCGCAATACCCGTTCGGAAAGAAGCGCAGTGGGCAACCTGGCTGAACAGAGTTTTCTTTTCACGGGCACGCTCAGCGAACTGAAACGGAGCGAAGCTGAGACCCTGGTGGAAGAACAGGGTGGAAAAATCCTTGGCGGGGTGAGCAGTAAGCTGAACTACCTCGTCGTCGGAGAGGATGCGGGTTCAAAACTGGAAAAAGCCAAGAGAATCCCATCCATAAAAATCCTTTCGGAAAAAGAATTCCTGCAGTTCATCCGGAAGGCAGGAAACCGTTAACCAATTTTCACAGCTTTTCGCTATTGTTTTTTGTAACTTTAGTAAAACCATAGCCATGATAAAAAAAATTCCTGGCGAAACCTGGAAGCCGCTCATGTTTCCGGGTTGGAAGCAACTTCGCAAAAAATACGGACTCTCCTCTTCAGGTCGTGTAGCCAGTTATTATGAAGATATTTATACGGATGGGAAACTGCTGAATGGGTCGGTAACCACGGGTTATAAAACCTTGAACCTGCACCGGCCGGGGAATAACGGAACGCTTTACCTGCACCGGGAAATTGCCCGGATGTTTGTCAGGAAAAATTCACCCAAGCAGAAATTCGTCATCCACCTCAATCATAATAAGACTGACAATTCCGTAAAAAATCTGAAATGGGTAAGTCTCGATGACATGATCCTGCATCAGCAAAAAAGCCCGGCCAAACTCGCTTACAAAAAGATTCAGTCCACCCGTCCTGTTGGTCTGAAGCTCACTGCCGCTCAGGTCAGGTCTATCAAGAAAACCTTATCCAGCCGCAGCCGCCAGCTGACCATCAAAAAACTTGCTGATAAATATGGTGTCAGCGAAATGACGATGTACCGGATCAAGAGCGGGGAAAATTGGAGCAGAGTATAATTACACAAGCTTCTTGTGTATCAGGTATTCCGCAATCTGCACCGCGTTGGTAGCTGCGCCTTTGCGCAGGTTATCACTCACGATCCACATGTTCAGTGTTTTCGGCTGACTTTCATCCCTGCGTATACGCCCTACAAAAACTTCATCACGATTATGCGCATCCATGGGCATGGGATATTCATGCTTGGACGGATTGTCGACCACGATCACGCCAGGTGCATTTTCCAGTAATGTTTTTATTTCAGTCAGGTCAAATTCTTTTTCAAATTCCACATTCACAGCCTCACTATGACCGCCCACCACCGGGATGCGAACAGTTGTTGCGGTTACATGAATGGAACTATCGCGCATGATCTTGCGTGTTTCATTCACCATTTTCATTTCCTCTTTTGTATACCCGTTATCCAGGAATACATCGATCTGCGGAATCACGTTGAGGTCGATGGGATATTTGTAAGCCATCTCGCCCTGCAGTCCTTTTCGCTCGTTCATGAGCTGACTGACGGCTTTCACACCGGTGCCGGTCACACTCTGGTAGGTGCTGACCACAATACGTTTGATTTTATATTTTAAATGCAGCGGGTTCAGGGCGACAACCATCTGGATGGTGGAACAATTGGGGTTGGCAATGATCCGGTCTTCTTTTGTTAACACATCAGCATTCAATTCAGGTACCACCAGTTTTTTTGTCGGATCCATTCTCCAGGCAGAAGAATTGTCGATCACCGTAATACCGGCTTCTGCAAATTTGGGCGCCCACTCCAATGATGTGCCACCACCGGCAGAAAAAATAGCAATGGCCGGCTTCATGAGAATAGCATCCGTTGCACTGACGACACTATATGCCTTTCCTTTATATAAAACCTTTTTACCGACGGACTTTTCGGAAGCGACGGGAATCAGTTCAGTAAGCGGGAAATTTCTTTCGGCCAATACTTCGAGCACTTTGGTCCCGACCAGTCCGGTGGCCCCTACAACAGCAACTTTCATTGTTTTTTACGGTTTTATATTATTAAAAATCAAAAAGCCTCCCCGATTCCGGGAAGGCCTTATTATTTTGAATACACAAAATTCAGACACCTTCCCTGGTGAGGGGCTTCTTGGTGTTCATCTTTGTGTATGTGGTAATCACGTTCATTCGAACCGTAAAATTAACCTTCCTCGTTTTTTAAACCAAATTATTTTTAAGAAAATGATTTTATGTTCAAAAACTTCTGCCTGTTTTGGTGCGGTTTGATGCTCCTGCCAATGTTTTCGAAAACGCAGGCCCGATACGATGTCCTCATTTCGGAATTTCTGGCCGATCCCTCCCCCAGCGTCGGATTACCGGAATTTTCATTCGTCGAATTAATAAATCATTCCTTACAGGATGTTAACCTGCGCAACTGGAAAATCAGTAACGGCAGTACGACGGCGACAATCAAAACAGATTATATTTTGAAGTCTGATAGTTTCCTGATCATTTGTCCGGTCCAGGCAGCAACGGCTTACAGTTCTTTTGGTTCCTCGCTCGGTATCAGCGGTTTCCCTGCTCTTACGAATGGTGCCGGAAGTATCCAGCTTATGGCTCCCGACGACAGGATCATACATGCCGTCCGTTATGATCAGGACGAATATCGAAACGGTCTGAAAGCCAAAGGAGGCTGGAGCCTGGAAATGATCGACCTGAACAACGCCTGCTCGGGTGCGTCCAACTGGACAGCGAGTTTATCCCCAACCGGCGGCACACCGGGCACAAAAAATTCTGTAGAAACACTGAATCCTGATGAGCAGGCACCGGAACTGCTGCGGTTCGTGCCGGTGGATTCAATACATACTATGATGTTGTTTGATGAAGCGCTGGATAGTGTTTCAGCTTCTGACGTTACAAATTATTCGGTTTCAGATATGGATCACACTCCTGAAACCGCTGCTGCCCTCCCTCCTTTTTTTAATGAAGTTGAAATCCGTTTGCCTGGTCCGATGTTTCCGGGTAAACTATATACGATCACAGTAAATCATATCAGGGATTGCAGCGGCAATGAAATCGGTCCCTACAATTCCTGTCCGGCGGGCATAATTGAGAAAGCGGCGGACAGTGATATCGTCATAAACGAAATCCTGTTTAATCCCCCGCCTTATGGATACGACTATATTGAATTATTCAACCGGAGTCATAAAATCATTCGTTGTTCCGAACTCTTCGTGGCATCGCGGGATCCTGCAGGGAACCTGAAAGATCCGGTGAACCTGGTTAAAGAAGAGCGTGCTTTTTTCCCCGGAGAATATCTCCTGTTAACCGAAAATCCGGAATGGGTTATAAAAAACTATCCCCTTGCTCCGGCCGCACAGATCCTCCGCATGACCAGTCTGCCTTCCATGCCGGACGATTTCGGAAAACTGGTATTACTCAACAGGTCCGGCAGCGCAATGGATGAACTCGATTATGATCATCACTGGCATGCACCCCTGCTTACTGATGAAACCGGAGTCGCGCTGGAAAGGATCCGTGCGGACCTACCTACAAACCAGTCTTCCAACTGGACTTCTGCATCCGCGACTTCCGGTTATGGCACGCCGGGTTATAAAAATTCTGAATCTTCAACTCCCGCTGCAGGTACTGATCTGATTACTATTGAACCGAAAATATTTTCTCCTGATATGGATGGATACCAGGATTTCTGTTTTATTAATTATCAGCTGCCAGTTGCAGGTTTTACCGGAAGCATCTCGGTGTATGATGTCAACGGAAGACTGGTACGTCGGCTCGTGAACAATATTTTGTGGGGAATCGCCGGCAGTTTCCGATGGGATGGACTCGACGATCAGCAGCACCTGCTGCCTATGGGACATTATATTATTTGCTGTAACCTGTTCCTGCCGGACGGAAGCATTATAGACGTGAAAAAACTATGTGTATTGGCAAGACGACCATAGTGAAGTATGGGAGTATGAGAGTATGGGAGTCTGGGCCTCGCGCTTCACGCCTCAGGCTCACGCCTCACGCCTCCAGCTTAAACAAGTGATATATCAAAATTCACCAGATTAATAAACTGGCGGATGCGTTCGTCAATTTCATCTTTCGTGACTTCTTTGAGTCGTTCCGGTCCGAATTTTTCAACGCAGAATGAAGCCATGGCCGATCCTACGATGATCGCAGTTTTCAGATTCTCAAATGAGATATCCCGGGTGCGGGCCAGGTGACCCATGAATCCGCCGGAAAAAGTATCTCCGGCACCGGTGGGATCAAACACATCTTCCAATGGCAGGGCCGGGGCAAAAAATACTTCGTTTTTATGAAACAGCAGCGCCCCGTGCTCACCTTTTTTGATGACCAGGAATTTCGGACCCATTTCCATAATTTTTCGCGCCGCCTTCACCAGTGAATAGTCTCCGCTCAGCTGACGGGCTTCTTCATCGTTGATCATGAGCACATCAACCATCTTAAATACTTTCTTCAGATCATCCAATGCACTGCTGATCCAGTAATTCATCGTATCCAGTGCAATCAGTCGGGGACGGGTTTTCATTTGCCCGATCACGCTGATCTGTGTTGACGGATGAAGGTTTCCCAACATGAGGAATTCTGACTGCTGATAGCTGGATGGAATTAAGGGATTGAAATCGCCCAATACATTAAGGTCCGTGACGAGTGTATCGCGCGTATTCATGTCCATATGATAGCGTCCGCTCCAGAAAAAAGACTTCTTATTTTTTACCCTTTCCACACCTTCAAAAGATGCACCTTTTGCTTCCAGGGCTTTAATTTCAGATTCCTCAAAATCATTGCCGATGATACTAACCAGCTGAATGGGTTTTATGAAATTCGAAGCCGCATAGGCAGCATACACGGCCGCGCCGCCGACGATCTTATCTCTTTTCCCGAAAGGCGTTTCTATGGCGTCGTAAGCGATACTGCCCACACAAATAAGTGACATAGTAAAATATAAATGATAAAAAAATAACCGGTTACCCGGCAAAACGCTGCAAACCTACAGGTTTTTGCCCGCAGCAGGAAAACGAATTGACAAAAAAACCCACCACATAAAGTGGTGGGTGGAAGTTGTTGTTTAAACAACTCATGAACTCAATGACCGCATCCCATAGTACGCGGGCAATCCTTAGGGCATTCCGTCTTTGTTGCTACGGCTTTCTTCGTGTGTTTGCCTTTACCGGCAAAAGCGAAGGAGCCAGACAGCATAGAAATAGCCAGGATTGCAAAAAATACTTTTTTCATTTTATATTTTTTGAATCTGAAATAATGTTTACTGGTTGATTACACAATAATGACTTCGGGGGGATGCCAGCAATCAGATAAGCAGGAAGCTAACCGATTATCATTTACAGTATTAATTTTTTCGCTGTGGGGTAAAACCATATATGATTCAGCAAGTTCATTCTCCATGATATAAAAATTGCCGGACGCGCAAGCCATAAAAGGATTGCACATATTAGGATCACATCGCCCGGTATCTTTTGACTTCTGCGGGTCTTCCGGACAGTCCATTTTTCTTTTCATGCAACAAGACTTCCTTTCAACAGTTTGAATGGCACGAAATAGCGGCTGAACAGTCAAAAAGGACAGAATCAAAAAGAATATGGATGCTCTGATTTTCACTGACTCAAATATAATCAATTCGCTTGGTCAAAGAAAATCCCAACTGAACCAACACGTATATTGTTGCCTATCTTTGGGTTGGCATGGCCAGAATCAGGAGCAAAAAGAACAGCACAAAAAAAGACATCATCATCGAAAAAGCATCTAAGCTTTTCCGGGAGAAGGGATTTGGTGCGGCTTCCATGCGCGATTTGGCTGGTCATGTGGGAGTAGAAGCAGCCAGCCTGTACAATCATATCCGTTCAAAATCTGAAATCCTGCAGGCCATCTGTTTTAAAGTGGCCAACGATTTCCTTTCCCACCTGGAGGCAGTTCAGGCGAGTCCGGCACCTTCTCTCAAAAAACTGGAACTCATTATTCGTTTTCATATCCGGATGATGATGGATCAGTATGAATTCGTCTATATCTCAGATCATGAATGGCGGCACCTTCCGGAGCCATATTTGTCGAATTTCCTGAACCAGCGAAGAAACTACCGCCGCAGTTTGTCTGACTTAATCGCCCGCGGCATCGAACAGGGGGAGATGAAATCCATTGAGCCTTATGTGGCAGTGCTGACCCTGCTTTCTGCAATCAGCGGCATTGAATCCTGGCACCGGTCCAGAAAGACCATTGCGCCGGATGTGCTCGAGAACAATATGGTAAAATACCTGATTGAAGGTTTAAAGAAATAGTTGTGGCAAAACATTTTCGTCCCCTGAAGATTTCAGACATACGGAATGAAACAACAGACTGTGTTTCGATTTCATTCCATATCCCCGAAGAATGGAAGGAGGAATTCAAATACCAGGCAGGCCAAAATATAACGATTCGGTCCCTGGTCGGAGATGAAGAACTGCGCCGGTCTTATTCCATTTGCAGCAGTCCCGGCGAAAATGAACTGCGCGTGGCAATAAAAAAACAGGAAGGCGGAAAGTTCTCTTCCCATGCCCACGCTTATTTTATACCGGCCATGGAACTGGACGTATTAGCGCCAACCGGTAATTTCACTCTGAACCTCCAACCTGAAAATAAAAAACATTACATCGCATTCGCAGCCGGCAGTGGTATAACTCCTGTAATCTCTCTGCTTAAAACAGTCCTCAATGATGAACCTCTCAGCCGTTTCACCCTGGTATATGGAAACAGAAATCGGAACAGTGTAATTTTCCGGGAAGAACTCTTTGCCCTTAAAAATGATTACCCGGAACGGTTTCAGCTGATATTGGTTTTCAGCCGCGAAAATATGGATGCCCCGGTATTTGAGGGTCGTATTGATACTTCCAAATGCGAGATGATCTTTACCCATATCATTCCCCTGGCTACCGACCAGGAATTTCTGTTATGCGGGCCGGCAGCCATGATATTCGACGTGCGTGACTGGCTATTGTCTAAAAATATAACAGACAGAAAAATTCATTTCGAATTGTTCTCCGATCCCGGTGAATCCGGCACCACCTACAAAAAAATTAACCCGGAGCCTGAGTTGTCTGTTGGCAAAAAAAGCCTGGTGACCATCCGGCTGGACGGCGTTTCATCAGATTTCCAAATACCGGTTGAAGGGCCAACCATACTCGAAGCCGCCATACAGGCCGGCGCCGATCTGCCCTATGCCTGCCGCGCCGGCGTCTGCGCAAGCTGCCGGGCAAAACTTGTGGAAGGGCGGGTGACGATGGACCAGAACTATGCCCTTGCCGACGAAGAACTCGAAGAAGGTTTCATCCTGGCCTGCCAGTCGCATCCAGCTTCCGATAAACTGGTGATCGATTTTGATATCAGGTAACATTCTTGCACCTTTGAAGGTGAATCGAAATGACTCGTTATGAAACAGTGCACATGGTATTCCCCGTTTCTCCCGCTGCAGAAAATCATTCTCCTGATGTTATTAACTTTTGCATCCGGGTATAGTTCCTGTTCGAAAAAAACCAGTGATAATTCCAACGGCACAAATCCACCGCCCGCTCCCGGAACTAATGATATGAGCGCCTGGGTTACATATGCAGACCAATCGGTTTTATTGCAAAAGCAAAATGTTACTCTGTCGTTCAATACAAATCAGAATCCAAATCCGGTTATCGAGGTGGACAGCACCCAGACTTTTCAAAGCATCGATGGGTTCGGCTTTACCTTCACGGGTGGGAGTGCCTATGTGATCAACCAAATGAGCGCCGCAGTGAAAAGCAGCCTGTTAAATGAATTATTCGGCAGCGACCCTTCGTCAATCGGCATCAGTTACCTCAGGCTTTCCATCGGAGCTTCCGACCTGAACACGGCCGTTTTCAGTTATGATGATATGCCTTCAGGGCAAACAGATACCACGCTGGATCATTTTAGTCTGGGTGCTGATACTACGGATTTGATTCCCTTACTCAAACAGATAGTGTCCATAAATCCCAACATAAAAATTATCGCGGCTCCATGGAGTGCACCTGTTTGGATGAAAGACAATGGATCTACTGTTGGCGGAAGCCTTTTGCCGGCTTATTATACTGCCTATGCAAAATATTTCGTGAGATATATTCAGCAAATGAAGGCACAGGGTATTGCCATCGATGCGGTAACACCACAGAACGAGCCACTGAATCCGGGCAATAACCCGAGTTTATATATGGTGGCTACTGACCAGGCAACATTCATCAAAAATAATCTTGGGCCTGCTTTTCAGGCAGCAGGTCTTACAACAAAAATTGTAGTGTACGACCATAACTGTGACGATCCCGGTTATGCAACGACTGTTTTAGGCGATGCGGCTGCCAATGCATTTGTGGACGGCTCTGCATTTCATTTATATGCGGGAAATATCAGTGCGCTGTCGCAGGTGCACAACGCTTTTCCTGCGAAAAATCTTTACTTCACCGAACAATACACGGCCAACACTTCTGCTTTTGCAGGAGATTTCCAGTGGCATATGACGAATGTGATCATTGGTTCGATGTTAAACTGGAGCCGCACGGCCCTCGAATGGAATCTGGCCAATGATGCGTCTTTCGGTCCGCATACTCCCGGTGGATGTACCACCTGCAAGGGGGCGCTGACCATAACCGGTTCTACAGTTACCAGGAATGTGGGATATTATATCGTTGCCCAGGCTTCCAAATTCGTTCCTGCAGGTTCTGTGCGAATCGGCAGCAACCAAATCGCCAATTTTCAGAACGTAGCATTTCAAACACCGGACGGTAAAAAAGTGCTTATTGTTATCAACAATAATATAAGCCAGGCTCCTTTTAATATTAAATACAAAGGAAAATGGGTTACGGTTTCCCTGCCCGTAGGATCTGCGGGAACGTATATCTGGTAGTAACGATCGTAAGACCAAAGGAAAACCAATACCAATAGAATTGGTAAGTCAACAAATAATTAATAATGACAAACAAATGGTATGGCAGACCGTTGATTATAATCTCCTTGATTATGACATTGCTTTCACTAAATAATGCGTTTGCTCAGGACAAAGCTTTAGTTGTGAGAATAGCAAAACTCCAAATAGATTCTGCCCAGCTGGAAAATTATAGGGCAGCACTAAAAGAGCATGCCGAAACCGCTGTTCGTGTGGAACCGGGAGTTCTTACACTCTATGCCGTGTATGAAAAGAATAATCCGACCCATGTTACGGTTTTCGAAATATACGCCAACGAAGATGCTTACAAGGCACATTTGGAAACAACTCATTTTAAAAAATACAAGAGCACAACAAAGGACATGGTTAAATCTCTTGAGCTTATACCCTGTACGCCTATTGCACTTGAAACGAAATCGAAATAAATTTTTCCATTTGCCCAAATGCCGCACTCCGCTTGAAGAACTATTCGGTTTAATAAGATTTTTGTAACTTAAGTTATCAAAAGTTAACTCGATGGGCTATAGATTTTCTAAACAAATGAAGGAAATTATTTCATTTAGCCGGGATGAAGCAGAAAGGCTGGGGAATGATTATATCGGCACAGAGCATTTATTGCTGGGCTTAACTCGGGAAACTGATAATACGGTAGTACGTATTTTAAGAGGTTTCAAAGTTGACATACAGGAAATGCGATCTGACATTGAACGGTCAGTTAAATCAGATAAGAGTCCTCAAAAAGCAATGCCGTTAAATGTCAGCGCCGAACAGACGATATTCGGAGCTGTTTCAGAAGCAAAAACATCGAAGAGTAAAAAAGTGGAACCCGAACATTTAATC
>JBGPBW010000004.1:0-49710 GCA_041481385.1 Puia sp. | reverse complement strand
GGTTCCCCTTCATTCCGGATGCAAAAAAAAATACAGATAAAAGTTCCGGTGTCCGATGGCTCTGATGAAGCGGTGATCAGGAACATTCTGGCGAAAGAAGCAGGTTGCACTCCCGGCAACATCAATGGTTTCCTGATCGTAAAACGTTCACTTGACGCGCGCTCCCGTTATCCTTTTATCTTACTCACAGCTTCAGTATTTATAAACGAACCTGTTCATCCGCGTACTCTGTTTGAACAACCGGTGCGTGATCTCTCGCATGCATCCAGATCGGTCCTCATCGTCGGTGCCGGACCCGCGGGACTATTCGCCGCACTCAGCCTCATTCGTTCCGGCATCCGTCCGGTGATTATTGAGCGGGGCAGGGATATCCGGTCACGCAGGCGCGACCTGGCCGCGCTGAATAAAGAAGGGTTACTGAACCCCGAAAGCAATTATTGTTTTGGTGAAGGAGGTGCGGGCACTTACAGCGATGGGAAATTATATACCCGAAGCAATAAGAGAGGAAACATCCAACGGATACTCGATCTCTTTGTCCGGTTCGGTGCTGAAGAAAATATTTTGTATGAGGCCCATCCTCATATCGGCACTAATAAACTGCCTGGCATCATCCAGGCCATTCGGGAATATATACTCAGTTGCGGAGGCGAGATACATTTCTCTAAAAAACTGACCGGCTGGTCGGAAACCAGGGATTTGATTACAGAAATACAAACTGGCGATGGCGACAGGTTTAGGGCAGATGCCTTTATCCTTGCCACCGGACATTCAGCACGCGACATCTATTCATTATTTCAGGATAAACAAAAGGAAATTCATGCCAAACCTTTTGCACTGGGCTTGCGTGTTGAACATCCACAGGAACTCATCAATTCGATACAGTATCATTATATACGTGAGCAGGGTCCCCGTGTAGCCGGATTGCCACCTGCAGCCTACCAGCTCATTCAAACTGAAAACCAACGCTCCGTTTTTTCCTTTTGTATGTGTCCGGGAGGAATTATTGCCCCTGCATCCACAGGTCCCGGTGAACTGGTGGTCAATGGCTGGTCGCCGTCCAAAAGGAATAATCCATATGCCAATTCAGGCATCGTGGTTAATATAGAGGAAAAAGACTGGCTGGCATTTTCCGACCAGGGTGCCCTGGCAGCCATGTACTTTCAGTCGGCCATAGAACAAAAAGCTTTTGCAGCCGGCGGAGGTAAATTCAGAGCACCCGCATTAAGGCTCACCGATTTTGTATCAGGTAAGTTATCGGATAATCTGCCTCCCTGTTCCTATACACCCGGATTAAAGACGGCAGACTTCAGGAGAATATTTCCTGAAGCCATTGGTCGCAGCCTGCAACAGGCATTTCCGGCTTTCGATAAAAAAATGAAAGGATATTTTACACAGGAGGCAATCGTTGTTGCCGCAGAATCCAGAACTTCATCCCCCGTTCGCATCCCGAGGCATGATCAGAATCTGACGCACCCGCAACTCACAAACCTGTTTCCCTGTGGCGAAGGTGCAGGATATGCAGGTGGTATCATGAGCGCAGCGATGGATGGCGAACGGGTTGCAGAAAAAATTGCCGAAATATTTTCACCCAAAACCATGATGCATGACCATGCTTGAAGTAGAACACCTGAAGAAATATTTCACCACGCAAAAAGCCGTGGATGATATCAGCTTCAAGGTGGAGAAAGGAACCATCTTTGGATTACTCGGTCCGAATGGTGCCGGCAAGACTACCCTGATCCGGATGATCACGGGCATTTTTAATCCCGACGAAGGAAACATCCGTTTCAACGGTAAAAAATTTAATGGGGATGCGGATTCTGCACGCATCGGATATATGCCGGAAGAAAGAGGATTGTATAAAAAAATGAAAATCGGTGAACAGGCTGTTTACTTCGCGAGGCTTAAGGGACTTTCAGCCAGCGATGCCAGCAATCAGGCCAAAGACTGGTTCAGCCGTTTTGAAATGCAAACATGGTGGAATAAAAAAATTGAAGACCTGAGCAAGGGCATGGCGCAGAAACTCCAGTTTGTGACCACGGTCATGCATCGTCCGGAACTTATCATTCTCGACGAACCCTTCAGTGGTCTCGATCCTGTAAATGCCAACCTGATCAAGGATGAAATTTTCCAGCTCGCGAAAAATGGTGCATCCATTATTTTCAGTACCCATCGTATGGAACAGGTTGAGGAAATCTGCAACCAGATCATATTGATCAATAAAGGCAAAAAAATTCTAGATGGTTCGGTGGCGAATGTAAAACAGGAATACAAAGAAAATCTGTTTCGCATAACTACTACTCCACTGCCCCCGGACATTCCGGAAACTCTTTGTGAAGTCATTTCAAAAAATGAACAGTCACTCACCATACGCATTAAAAACGGACATACACCTAATGAAGTGCTCCGCTACTTTATTGACCGGCAGTCGAATATTTCAGCTTTTACCGAACTGCTTCCATCATTAAACGAAATATTTATCAAGCTGGTGGAAGGCACTTCCCTTTCCCGTCAGTTTCAACCCAAATAATTATATGTATGAATAAGATCGGACTGATTATACGCCGGGAATATATGACCCGGATCAGAAACAAAACATTCCTGATTTCCACCTTCCTTTTACCGGTGGTGATCGTACTTTTTGTTGCAGGAACCATTGTCATCGCCATCAAAGGCAAGAGCAATCATCATATTGCTGTATCGGACCAGAATGGATATTTCAAAGACTATCTTAAAAGTGATTCCTCCCTTTATTTTGATTTTTCACCGGGTATCGATACACTCAATTATGCGGAGAAAAACTGCAGCGCGGTTCTCATCCTGCCTGAACTGAAAGAAGGTCAGAAAACCATTTACCGGCTGAAATATAAAAAACAACTGGGTCTCGCTAATATTGATGACCTGGAAAAACGCATCAGCGCCGCGATTACGGATCACCTCATTTACACCAAGACCAACATCACGCGCAGCCGGCTCGATTCGATCCGTGCTGCTTCTGATATCGCCGAACTGCAGACTTTTTCTGATGAAGGAAAAAAGTCGGAGGCCTCCAGCCAGGGACTTGCTTATGCCATCGGTTATGTGTGCGGTTTTCTGATCTACCTGCTCACTTTTATCTATGGAGCCATGGTGATGCGCGGTGTATCGGAAGAAAAGACCAGCCGTGTGGCAGAAGTGATCGTCAGCTCGGTAAAACCGTTTCCCCTGATGCTGGGAAAAATTATCGGCATCGGAGCTGTCGGGCTCACCCAGTTTTTTTTATGGATCGGACTATTTACCATGCTGGCCCTGGTTGCTCAGGCATTCATTCCCCATGATTTACTCATCGAGATGAATAATATTCAACAGGCCAATGCCATGGGGAATGCGCAGGCTGTACGGACGAGCGAAGCCGCACGCCAGATCTTTGCCATCAAACAATCCATTCAGCATACGAACTGGCTGCTCATCATCGGCAGTTTTGTGTATTATTTTATCGGTGGTTATTTATTCTATGCTTCTCTTTTCGCCGCAATCGGGTCTGTGGTGAACGAAGATCCACAGGAAGCGCAGTCGCTTTTATTGCCCATCACCTTACCCATCATCTTTTCCTTTATCATTATGTCTGTCGCCATTCAGGATCCGGGTGGCTCTCTCGCAATATGGAGCAGTATGATACCCTTCAGCTCCCCCATCGTGATGATGGCGCGTATACCCTATGGCGTGCCGACGACCGTTCCGTATTGGCAGCTTTTATTGAGCATGGCTTTTCTGGCCGGTGGATTTTTACTTACGACCTGGATGGCAGGAAGAATTTATCGTACGGGCATCCTGCTCTATGGAAAAAAACCAAGCTGGAAGACGATGTGGAAGTGGGCGTTTATAAAGGCGTAAAGCATAAGGCTTAAAGATTAAGGCTTAAAGCGAATGGCGTAATAAATACTTCAAAAGGATTGATTGATATCTTTTAATTCGACTGGTTTACTGTTTTTGAATTAGATAAAAAGCCTTAAGCCTTACGCTTTAAGCCTTAAGCCTATTTAATGAGTTTCACCGGTGGCGTACTCATCGATGCACTGGAGAAATAATAAACTCTTTTGCGGGAGATGGGAAGTAAAGCTTCAGTTTGAGTACCCCTTGCGATGGTGATGCCGATGAATGCATGAGGAGAAAATGAACTCAGGTCCGACCTGGACAAATAATAACTGCCATTATCCGGAACAGTCAGGTTAACCGTTGCAACTTTAGCCGGTAGCGTAGAATCGGCCTTCTGACTCATGCTGCTGTAATAAAACAACTGGATCAATACATTCCCCCAGCTGTTGGCCTCATCAGGCGCCCAATTCAATTGCAATCCATTAGCGATTGACAGGGTATCGGGATATCCTTCAATCAAGCCGGTAAGTTGTTTGGGAACATAAATGGAACTGGTGACGGTATCCTGATCGTCCTGGCCCCGGATGGTAATCAGAGCCTGGGTTCCGAACATCGGCAGGTTCTTGCCGGAATTTCCCGAGCCATAGTCGTAATAATAAGTGAAGTCCCGGCCAGGCTGAATAAGCGTGTTATTGACAGTCAATGCCCGGACAACCGTAATCTTGTGGTCATTACTGTCTATAAAAGCAGCACTCACCCCCACGTGCAGTTCTTCACTGTCGCTCCTGTTCAACACCTGATTCGCATTAATCAATACATAATTGTAAACCGCGCTGTTCTGCGTACCGAACCAGGTGAAGTTATTAACCGGATTTGTCGCTTCTTTATGGCAGGAAATCAGACAACCTGCACTCATAAGAAGCAGCAAAGGTTTTTGCATGCCTATGGCTTGTAGTTGTCTCATAAATATAGCTTTTTATAAAGATTTAAAAAAAACAAACTATGCACCGTGCTTATCTTTAATCCACATGGAATTCACAAACCCGGTCACCAGATTATTTGGGATCCGTTTTCCCATCATCCAGGCAGGTATGGTCTGGGCAAGCGGCTGGCGGCTGGCTTCTGCTGTGAGTAATGCCGGAGGTCTCGGCCTGATCGGAAGCGGCAGTATGTATCCCGATTTGTTACGTGAACACATCCAAAAATGCAGATTAGCTACATCAGCTCCATTCGGGGTAAATATCCCATTAATGTATCCCGACATCCAAAAACACATCGATATCGTTATGGAAGAAGGCGTTTCTATTGTTTTTACATCTGCAGGTAACCCTCAGGCCTGGACTGGCGTCTTAAAAGAAAAGGGAATCAAAGTGGTACATGTTGTCAGCAGCAGTCGTTTTGCACTTAAGGCCGAAGCCGCAGGATGTGATGCCGTTGTAGCAGAAGGATTTGAAGCCGGCGGACACAATGGGCGTGAAGAAACCACTACGATGGTATTAGTGCCTGCCATTGCTGATGCCGTAAAAATTCCGGCGATTGCAGCCGGCGGTATTGGAACCGGACGTCAGATGTTCGCAGCCATGGCTCTCGGTGCCCAGGGAGTTCAAATCGGCACCCGATTTGTGCTGAGTGAGGAGGCCAGCTCGCATCGGGATTTTAAAGAATATGTGCTGAAGGCCGGTGAAGGTGATACCCAGCTTACCATGAAATCCCTGATGCCCGTTCGCCTGATGAAGAATTCCTTTTTTAAAAAAGTGGCCGAAGCCGAGCAGGCTGGCGTCTCAGTTGAAGAGATGAAAGCCCTACTCGGCAGGGGCCGGGCAAAAAAGGGTATGTTCGAAGGCGACCTGGAATTGGGGGAACTGGAGATCGGTCAGGTCAGTTCCCTGATCGGAAATATCCTCCCTGCGGGGGTAATTATGGAAAATTTATGGGCGGAATTTAGGAAAACCTGGGCCGAACCATTACCTTGTAAATAGCAAACATCATGAAAATCAGCTTCTACCTTATTTTTTTCCTCTTCACCTGCCTGGTCTCCTGCGGACTCTATGCCAGTGATGGAAAAACCGACCCCTGCCTGATCAAGGGGCAGGTAGTTGACGCCGTTACAAAAAAGCCCGTGTCCGGTGTGACCGTATCAGCTGTAGTTCCCGGAGATCCGGCTTCTAAAGAAGTTATAACTGATGTGGATGGTTACTACTATTTCAAACAACTTCCTGCCTGTCACGTAAATCTGCGGTTTGAAAAGAAAGGTTACCAGAAATACAAATATGATGAACTCATCGAGATTCAGGATAAAAGGACTGTAAAAGTCAATGTGGAAGTCTTACCCGACAGCGAACTCCAGCCGGATGATTCGGAATACCCCCTTCTCAGGATTTTGGGAATGAAATAACTTCAAATAATTATCAAATATTAATTATTAACTATTAATGCTGTAGTGCGGGCTTCAAACATATTCCCATACTCCCATACTTGTATTAGGATTCTCCCAAATCAATCTCAGTGTTATCGCCTATATTAAGGCTTCTGCTCTCTCCCTTTACTTCTGTGTCGCTGCCGATCAGCGAATGACTGAGCACAATGTCGTAGAGATTGGCAAAGGAACCGATGATGGAATCTTTCAGGATCGAATAATTGACAGCGGTTTTTTCACCGATCGCCACATTGGGCCCAATGATGGAATTCTTGATGCTGCAGCCTGAAGCAATATTCACCGGATGGATGACGATGGTGTTTTCAAGCTGATGGTCGGGTGCAATATTACTGCCGAATTTTTTGAGCAGTTTAGCATTGGACTCCAGCAGGGTTTCTTTTTTCCCGCAATCAAACCAGTTCTGTACTTTGAAGGAATCAAACTTCACGTTGTTGCGGATCATACATTCTATGGCGTCCGTTAAATTATATTCTCCATAACTGGTCAACTGGTTGCGGATATTATTTTCCAGGCAGGAAAAAAGTGCTTCCGTTTCACGGATCTTGTAAATACCCACCAACGCCATATTCGATTTGGGGATCTGAGGTTTTTCCACAACACGACTGATGATACCGTCTTCCTCAATTTCTGCCACGCCGAAATCCCGCGGATCATCTACCCTTTTCACACCAAGCAGGGAGCCTGGATTCTCCAGTACCGTTTTGATATCGTACTCACAAATGGTATCCCCGAGTACAATAAATATCTCATCCTGACCTACAAGCTCCCTGGTCTGCGAAATCGCATGGCCAATTCCCTGCCTTTCCGTCTGGAAAACAAAACTGGTTTTCAGCTGCGGATATTTATCCTTTACGTAATCCTGTATTTTTGCACCCAGGTAGCCGACGATAAAAATAAATTCAGAAATACCGGCTTCTAGTAACTGGTCGACGATAATGCTCAATATCGTCTTTCCGGCTAGTGGAATCAGCGCCTTGGGTTGTGTGTAGGTATGTGGCCTTAGTTTAGTACCAGCGCCTGCTACGGGAATAATTGCTTTCATATTCAGTATTTGCCATTGGGGCCGGAACAAAACATTTTCGTCTTGCACCGGAGTTATGGCTGATCCTGTTGCCATAAAGTTCAGGAAAAAACCTTCAAACTAATGAAAATTCTGTTTTCCTTTATAAAATAGATGTTCTAAGTCAACTTTTAATTATGAAATTCCGGTTCCAGATTTTGATATCACTATTTTCCTTTATTTGTAGTTCAGGGCAGTCGCCGCTTAATCAGATCGACTCCCTGATGAACAGTTATTATAAACCCGATAATCCCGGTGCCGTGATTGCCATAACACTCAACCAGGTAACCCTGTTCAAAAAATCCTATGGCCTCACCGATCTGACCAGCGGAAAACCGATTACGCCAGAAGATAATTTCAATATCGGCTCGCTGACCAAACAATTTACCGCGTTTGCAATACTTGATTTGTTCTATAAGGGAAAATGTTCTCTCAGTGATTCCATTGGAAAATATTTTAAATTACCCGCTGCCATTTCCTCTGTCAGGGTCAGCCAGCTGCTCTCTCATTCCTCCGGGATACCCGACCACTATGCTTTCACGGATACACTTACCGTGAAACATGCCACCGATAAAGATGTACTGTCTGCAATTCAGAAAGCTGACACCCTGTACTTTCCTTCGGGTACCCGTTACCGTTATAGCAATACAGCCTATTGTCTCCTGGGGATGCTGATTGAAAAACTCAGTGGCATGTCATATCCCGCGTATCTGCAGCAGACCATATTCGGACCCCTGGGAATAACAGAAGCCAGGGTATTTCAATACGGTAAACCCATAAAAAACCAGGTTACCGGTTATGACCGGCAGACCGACGGCAAATATGTACGCGCTGATGCGGACGAATCCATCTTCTTTTCCACCGAGGCAGACGGAGGTATATATATTTCCATGAACAATTACCTGAAATGGTGCGAGGCCATTGAATCCGGCGTTTTTTCCCACACGCCCATGATCCGAAAAGCCTGGCAGGGTCAGACGGAAATTGATACCGCACAATCGGTCTGGTACGGATGCGGCTGGTTTATCCGTCAGGCCGCCGGCTCACCCAAAGCTGTATACCATACCGGTTTCAATGGCGGTTTCCGAACGGTCGTCTTCATGATTCCCGCACAGGATTATAACATCAGCATTTTCTCAAACCGTTCAGGGACAGATCTCGAAGAACTTGTTTCCCGCATAAATAATATACTGGCGGTAGCCGATAATTCTTTTATCAAATCAGGACCGCTTGAATCTTTTATTCATAGTTGGCCTATTTTTGCGCCATGCAAAGAGACCAGCTCGTTTTCGACCTCATCCAAAAAGAACTTGAACGCCAGAGACATGGCATCGAACTGATTGCTTCTGAAAATTTTACCTCCCTCCAGGTGATGCAGGCCACGGGCAATGTGATGACCAATAAATATGCTGAAGGTTATCCCGGACGCCGCTATTATGGCGGTTGCGAAATCGTAGACCAGACCGAACAACTGGCTATCGACCGCCTCAAAAAAATATTTGACTGCGATTATGCCAATGTCCAGCCTCATAGTGGTGCTCAGGCCAATGCGGCCGTTTGCCTCGCTGTTTTGCAGCCGGGCGACAAAATATTGGGGCTCGATCTGAGTATGGGCGGACACCTGACCCACGGCTCTGCAGTTAATTTTTCGGGCAAACTTTATCAACCGCATTTTTATGGGGTAAAAAAAGAAGATGGCCGCGTGGATTATGAAAGCATGGAAAAAGTTGCGCTGGCAGAAAAACCTAAAATGATCATCTGCGGAGCATCTGCGTATAGCAGGGACTGGGATTATCCGCGCATAAGGCAGATCGCAGATAAGATCGGTGCAATCGTCATGTGCGATATGGCCCACCCTGCAGGACTGATCGCCAAACAATTATTAAGTTCACCCTTCGATTTTTGTCATGTAGTAACCTCCACAACGCACAAAACCCTGCGCGGACCGCGGGGTGGAATCATTATGATGAAGAAAGACTTTGATAATCCATTCGGGTTAAAAGACAATAAAGGAAATATCCGTCCCATGAGCAACCTGATGGATATGGCCGTTTTTCCAGGCATACAGGGTGGGCCGCTCGAACACGTCATTGCCGCGAAAGCCATCGCCTTTGGTGAGATACTCACGGAGGAGTTTACAATATACGCTAAACAAATTGTAACAAACGGACAGGCCATGAGTGCCTGTTTCACAAAAAAAGGTTACGATATCGTTTCCGGCGGAACCGACAACCACCTGCTGCTGATCGACCTGAGAAATAAAAACATTAGTGGTAAAAAAGCCGAAATCGCCCTGGGTAAAGCAGATATTACCGTTAACAAAAACATGGTTCCCTTCGACGATAAATCTGCGTTCATCACTTCAGGCATTCGTGTAGGTGTTCCCGCCGTTACAACGCGAGGTATGAAAGCAGAACATATGAGCGCCATCGTGGACTTCATAGATGAAGCCATTCAGCATGCGGAAAACGATTCTGTGCTTTTCGATATCCGCAAAAAGATAAATGCCTATATGCAGCAGTTTCCTTTGTACCCTGAACTGGGTTAATGCGATAACAGGCTGGGGTTTTTCCAGGAAAACTGGTTGGATTAATTTAAATACCTTGTACAGGAAAATTATCTCTTATGCTTCAGAGAATGCAATCACTCTGGCTCCTGCTTGCAGCAATCTGCGCCTTTCTGACCATTAAGTTTTCGTTCTATAGCGGAAATATTGAAAAACCTGGTGAAGCAGTCAGTTTTCAATATTTAACAGCCACGTTTAATATCTGGATTCTGATCATGACCATTGCCTTGGTTTGCATGGCCGTTATCGATATTTTTCTATATAAAAACAGAAAACTCCAAGGCCGGATCGCAATCCTGGGTATTATATTTTCATTGTTGAATATCTTCCTGTACCTGAGACAAATCCACCAGTTTGTGGAAAATCAGGGTAGCCATACCATTACAGCTGTTTTTGTATTTGCTATTCCAGTGTTCTTTTTTTTGGCTGCAAGGGGTATTTATAAGGATCAGAAACTGGTAAAGAGCCTGGACCGGCTCAGATAACTGTTTTCCATGGGCATCCGCTACTCCTGAAATCTGCTACAGCCTAAGGTAGCTGGGAATTTCCCCTGGCAATATTCACTAATTTTTTTTTTCTTCTAAGGCCATATAATGTATTTATACCCGTATAAAAACATAAATTTGAATAACTAACCATTTAATAACCCATTAAATATTACTTTTTATGGCAAAGTCAGCAAAAAAGCCAGCAAAGAAAGCAGCAAAAAAAGCAGCTCCAAAAAAGAAAGCAGCAAAGAAAGCAGCCCCAAAAAAGAAAGCAGCAAAAAAAGCAGCTCCAAAAAAGAAAACAGCTCCAAAGAAAAAAGCCGCTAAGAAAAAATCAGCACGCAAACCCAATGCTGCATTTATGGCTCCATTAACGCTCAGTGACTCACTGGCTAAAGTTGTTGGAAGCAAATCACTGCCCAGAACAGAAATTATCAAAAAGATCTGGGTCTATATCAAGAAAAACGGATTGCAGGACAAAGTCAATAGGCGCATGATCAATGCAGATGCGAACCTGAAACCCATCTTTGTCAAGGATCAGATATCCATGTTTGAAATGGCAGGAGCGCTGAACAAACATGTGAAATAAGTTTTCCATTAAGGCTTTCACTGGTTAATCGGAATTCCGGCGGCAAAAAATTTTTTGCCGCCGGAATTCGGTTATTCACCGTTCCATCACCCGGGATTACCTAAGAACCGTTGTGCTCCTTTTTCCATATCATTATTTTTGAACTGAATTAAAATAATGATATGACACAGGCATACGCACTCCCAAAACCAGTACCAGCCTGGTTTTACACAATTCTTGAATGGATACACAGCCGGCACTTCACGCGGCAAAAATCAAAAGAAGAAAATTATTTTTCTTATTCACTAGGGGAAAGCGCAGTTCATTCTTTGCTTCCTAAAGTAGTTCGTTGATGAAATAACGCGATTTCACTTTTGGGAATATGGCAGTCCCAAAATTAACTTTGCAAAGCGTCCTTTCGAAAAAATCTGGTGAATCTAAAGCAAATAAAGTATTAGAATTTATTTATTCAGAAGTCAGAGCTTAAATGGAAGAGGTTAATGCTGATCTGAATTCAAAAACAAAAGTCTATTTGAACAAATAAGACAAGATCGATTTAATTGACAGAATCGATATTACTAAATCAGATCTGATCGGCAGAATCAATAAAGTAAAAACAAAATTAATCGTCTGGACATTGGCGTTTCCCTTCTTCAATATATCCTGCTCAGGGTAATCCGCAGACTCTTCTAAAAAAAATCTTTCGATACAGTATTCATGCGAATTTTCTTATTGCGTATTGATCAATCATTTGCAAATTTCCAAATCTTCAAATTTTCAAATTATGAAATATATTTCGCCGTATAACTTTCCTTCACTTTCTTAAGTCCCCCCGGAACCCCCTCATACACCAGGCCACCTCCCGTATCGCCGGCCCCGGGTCCCAGGTCAATGACCCAGTCCGCCGATTTGATCACGTCGGTATTGTGTTCCACAACTAACACCGAATGGCCCTGTTCGATGAGGGCGCTAAAGGAGGTAAGCAGTTTTTTGATATCATGGAAATGAAGACCCGTGGTCGGTTCATCAAAAATAAACAGGATATGGCCCAGGCTCCTGCCTTTGCCCAGGAAGGAAGCCAGTTTCACACGTTGCGCCTCTCCGCCGGATAGCGTGTCGGACGACTGCCCCAGTTTAACGTAACCAAGACCCACACTGCTCAACGGACCTAATTTTTGCAGAATGTCCTTTTCATCCTTAAAAAAATCAAGGGCATCATCCACACTCATTTCGAGCACATCGTGAATATTCTTATTCCGGTACGTGACATCCAGCACTTCGTCTTTAAAACGCTTTCCCCCGCAGACCTCACAGGTCAGGTGTACGTCGGCCAGGAACTGCATTTCCACCACCTGCTCACCTTCTCCCTTACAGGTGTCACAACGACCCCCGTCCACATTGAAGGAAAAGTGTTTGGGCTGGAAACCGCGCATTTTGCTAACGGGTTGTTTGGAAAATAATTCCCGGATCTCATCATAAGCTTTCACATAGGTAACGGGGTTGCTGCGGGAAGATTTACCGATCGGATTCTGGTCCACGAGTTCAATCTGGCTGATGGCATCCACATCACCGGTAATAGACAAATGCATCCCCACTTTATCTGCAAATTCGCCCTTTAGCTTTTGCAGCGCCGGATAAAGGATTTGTTTGACCAGGGTTGTTTTACCACTTCCGCTGACACCGCTCACTACGCAGAGTACATTCAGCGGGAATGACACGTTGATATTTTTAAGGTTATGCTGACGGGCGCCATTGACAACAATGAAATGCCTGGCCTTCCGGATACGCACAGGGGGTTCAATCTTGAGATCACCGCGCAGGTACTTTCCGGTAAGGCTTTTTTCATTCCTGATAATCGCCTGGTAATTTCCTTCAGCGACCACTTCGCCGCCCAGGTGGCTGGCCAGTGGCCCCATATCAATAATATGGTCAGCTTCACGCATCATCATCTCATCGTGCTCCACGACTACCACAGTATTACCCAGATCGCGCAGTTCCTTCAATACTTTGATCAGGCGTTCTGTGTCCCGCGCATGTAATCCAATGGAAGGTTCATCCAGTATATATAATGAATTGGTCAGATTACTGCCCAACGACCTGGTGAGTTGTATGCGCTGACTCTCACCGCCGCTCAGCGAATTGGCGAGACGGTTCAGGGTCAGGTAACCCAAACCCACGTCCAGCAGGGTTTTCAGCCGGTTGTGGATTTCAATTAAAATTCGTTTGGCCACCTGCAGTTGAAAGGGGCTCAGGCTGAGTCGGCTGAACCATTCCGAAAGATGTTCAACGGGCATTTCACAGAGTTCACCGATATGCATATCGCCGACCTTAACGTACAGCGCTTCGGGACGCAGACGGTACCCCTTGCAATCCGGGCAGCTGGTGCGACCCCGGTAACGGGAAAGCAATACCCGGTACTGCACTTTATATAAATTCTTCTCCACCTCTTTAAAAAAATCATTGATGCCGTTCACTTCCTTGTTCCCCTCCCAGAGCAGCTGGGACTGCACCTTGTTCAGATCAATGATGGGTTTGTGGATCGGAAAATCATATTTTTTGGAGGTCCGTATAAAATGATCTCTCCAGGCACTCAGTTTCTCGCCCTTCCAGGGTGCGATGGCTCCCTCAAATAAACTCAGCCGCTTATCGGGGATCACAAGGTCTGCATCAATACCGAGCACCTGACCGAACCCTTCGCAGGTGGGACAGGCCCCATAAGGATTATTAAATGAAAAGAGATTGGGAACCGGTTCTTCAAAACGAATACCGTCCAATTCAAACCGGTTAGTAAATGGAATTTGTTCTTCGCCATTGCATTCGATCAGCATCTGGCCTTCGCCCTCGTAAAAAGCAGTACCGATGGAATCCGCCAGACGGTGCTGATCGTCTTCGTCAAAATCTTTCACGACGATCCGGTCGATAAGTAGAAAGGAACTGTTCTTCGGAAGTTTTGGTTCAGGCTTTTTCGTTTTACCGTCACCTGACGGCGGAAGGAGGTCTTCGATGCGAACCGTTTCCTTATTAATATATAGTCGGCTGAATCCTTTCTGTAAAAGGATATTCAGTTCTTCAATGGTATTGCGATGGGTGTGCTGTTTAAACGGAACCAGAATCAGAACCCGGTCGCCAGCAGGTCGCGACTGCATGGCACTAATCACATCCTGAACATCCTGTTTCCTGACGGGCCTGCCGGATAAAGGCGAATAGGTAATGCCGACCCTTGCGAAAAGTAATCGCAGGTAATCGTACAATTCAGTCATGCTGCCCACCGTAGACCTGGGCGTGCGCGTAGTCACTTTTTGTTCTATGGCGATGGCGGGACAGAGTCCTTTAATGTAGTCTACATCAGGTTTGTCCATCCTGGCCATAAACTGGCGGGCATAAGCGCTGAGGCTTTCAGCATAACGGCGCTGGCCCTCCGCAAACAGTGTGTCGATCGTCAACGAAGATTTTCCCGAACCTGATACGCCGGTTACCACAATAAATTTATTGCGTGGAAAGTCGACCGAAATATTCTTCAGGTTATGTACCCGGGCACCTTTTATTTTTATGGAATCAAGGATGGAAATGGGTGCAGGTATGGATGCAGGTTTTCTGGCTTTTACAGGTGTTGACATAAATGGGAAAACAAATATATTGGAAGTGAAACAATTAGCAGGTAGTTTCCCATAGCGGGACAGATGGTGGGGAACTTATAAAACAAATAGTTTTCCCAAAATGTTGTTTTTTCCAAAAATTGTATATCTTTAAACACTGATTAACATTTTACAACACAATAAAATATTTTTATAGAGTAAGCACTTCTACACCGAAAAGCCAAGCATTCTTTTAGAAATCCAACATATATCCTATCACCTTTAAAAACCGTAGAAGTTTATGAATTCGCTACGTACGAAAACCGATCATGAATTAATCCATTCATTTCGCGACGGCGACTTACAGGCTCTTGAAGCCCTCGTAATCCGCCACAAGGACAAGTTGTACACTTCCATTCTCTTCCTCGTCAAAGACAAGTATCTGGCTGAGGACATTTTCCAGGATGTTCTGATTAAGATTATCGACACCATTCGGGGTGGGCGATATACAGAAGAAGGCAAATTCCTTCCCTGGGCAATGCGCATTGCACACAACCTCTGCGTAGACCATTTCCGCAAGGTGAAAAGGACCCCCGCCATCAAAACCAGCGATGACCGGGACATTTTTGAAGTCATCAATTTTACAGAAGACGGTGCTGATGTCAAAATCATGAAGAGACAGAGCCATGACCGCGTGCGGCGCATGCTGGACCTTCTTCCTGAAGATCAACGCGAAGTGATCATCCTGAGGCATTATGCCGACCTGAGTTTTAAGGAAATCGCTTCTCTGACAAACTGCAGCATCAACACGGCCCTGGGCCGGATGCGCTACGGTCTGATCAACCTGCGTAAAATGATGGTTGAAAAAAGAATCGCCCTCTAGCGAAACTTTACACTATTTTATTAAAAGAGTCCTGCCGCTGGTGGGACTCTTTTTTTACTGATTTTTGATAAGCTGCTGATATTTTATCACTGATTATCAACTATGTATCTCCTCCGGCGGAATCCGCGCGATGTTGAGACGAATTACAGACGAATTACACACGAATTACAGACGATACTTAATCGGTGTGAGCCGTCGGTATGTACTATTATGGTTCACCCTGAGTCGCGGAAGGGTTCCTCGAAGCAGCCAAACCACAATCTAACCATCGGGTAAACTCTTCAGCTTTCGGCGTATATCCCTTGGTATAAGTGAGTATCTTCTCGTCAGGGCTCACAAGCGCATACTGGGGCTGAGAAACGGCGTTGAAATTCTCCGACTGGAAAGTGGCCCATTTATCCCCTACGGTAATGATATTTTTCTTTGCGCCATCCTTGGTGGGATAAACCATCTGGGAAGCCGCAGGCAGAAGCCGGCGCTCGTCCACATATAGTGACACCACCACAAGGGAATCTAGCATTCTTTTCTTCACTTCAGGATCGGTCCATACATTTTCTTCCATTCGGCGGCAATTCACACAGGCCCAGCCGGTAAAGTCGATCAGGATGGGTTTATGCAGTTTTCTGGCCAGGGCCAGAGCTTCCTCATAATCCCTCAGGGGCTCCACGCCACGGGCACAATTCACCGGATTTTTATAAACCGAGTAACAGAGTGGGGGCGGAAATCCGCTGATCAATGAGAGGTTTGCCGCCGGGGTGTTCGTAAGTCCCGGGATTAAATAAAGGGTAGAAAGAGCAAAAAACAGCAGAAAACCAATCCGCGGCAGACTAAATCTTTTTACCGGGCTGTCGTGAGGAAAACGGATTTTACCCAAGAGGTAAAGTGTGATCAACAGCCCGATAAGTACCCAGAATCCGATAAATATTTCACGTTTCACCAATCCCCATTGCTCTACGAGATCGGCATTGGAAAGAAATTTTACAGCCATAGCCAGCTCCAGGAAACCCAATACCACTTTTACAGAACCCAGCCATCCGCCAGAGCGGGGTAGCGAGCCCAGCCAGCCGGGAAAAAGTGCAAACAGTGCAAAGGGAAGAGCCAGTCCGAGTCCGAATCCGCCCATGCCAAAACTCAATTGGATCGCTCCGCCATGATTGCTCAGTGCGCCGGCGAGCAGGGAACCCAGGATCGGCCCGGTACAGGAAAAAGATACAATGGCCAGGGTCAGGGCCATGAAGAAAATGCCCACGATCGTAGTTCCGCCCGATTTGCTGTTGACTGTATTGGCTACGCTGCCAGGCAGTGTAATTTCAAAATAACCAAAAAAAGAAATTGCAAAAACCACGAACACGACAAAAAACAGAAGATTCAGCCAGACGTTTGTAGATATATTATTCAAGATCTCAGGATCCGTATGATCCAGGAGATGAAAGGGCAGGCTGAGCAGTACATAGATCAGGAAAATAAAAAAACCGTATAATAGTGCATGCGCACGGCCTGTTCCCGGGCTGGCGCTATTTTTGGTAAAAAAGGAAACCGTAAGTGGGATCAGCGGAAACACACAGGGTGTAAGCAATGCGATAAATCCGCCCAGCAATCCCAACAGAAAAATGCTGAGCATTCCCTTGCCCGTGGTGGCACTATCCCCGCAGGTACTTACCGGATGTTTCAGGTCAAAACCCGGAATGCGGATGCGGGTGCCCGTTTGAATCCCTCCTTCCAGGGGAGTGCTGAATGTATAATTGCCTGAATAGAAAGAATCAGCTTTGCCAAAATAATAAGTCAGTGATCCGAAAACCCTCGCCGGAACAGTTCCTTTAATTTGAAGGGGAACTGAAAACCCGGCCTCACCAGTATACAGTTGTAATGGCTGGTTGTTAAACAGGGCAACTGTTTGTTTATGTCCGTTGCCTTCGGCTTTGAAAGGAGCCCGGTAGGAAAAAGAACTATCTGCGAAGTTCAGTTCCATAGACACTGTGCCACTTAGATCCTGATCAGGCCCATATAACTGCCACCCCGGTTTAAGGTGGACATCAAAAATGAGTTTGTATTCGCCGGTATTAGATTTGTCAGTACGCGTTTTCCAGGTAATGGCGCTGCTGTCCTGGCACCATCCCTGAACGAAAAACAAAGTGAACAGAAAAAATAAAAACCGGGATTTAATTTGCATGGCTTGTGAAGATACTAAGGTATGGCCATAGCGATATGTCGCCCAGTGGACTGAAAGTTCCTGCTGTTAAAGATTTGTTGAAACAATTTACGACCATCAGTATTCCCGAGGAATGTGGAAACCGCACGTTCCGGATGGGGCATCAGTCCGATCACGTTACGTTCCTTATTGCAGATACCCGCGATGCTTCGGGTACTGCCATTGGGATTTGCCTCCGGTGTGATATTTCCTTCGGCATCGCAATATTTCCAAAGCAGCTGTCCGTTGGATTGCATATCATCCAGTATTTTATCACTGGCATAATACCTGCCTTCCCCGTGAGCAATGGGAATTTTCAAGGCGGGTCCATTCTCCGCCTTCATATAAATATTTTTCCCGATAAACTGCTGATTGGCATTCCTAAGTAAGACCCCGGGTAAGAGATGGGATTCGCATAACACCTGGAACCCGTTACAAACACCTAACACCATACCGCCTTTCTCGGCAAACCGGACGATCGGTTGCATCAGCGGACTGAACCTGGCAATTGCCCCGCAACGGAGATAATCTCCATAAGAAAATCCACCAGGCAGTACAATACAATCTTCAGTAGAAAACATACTCAGGTCGGTATCCTTATGCCATAACATCACCACTTCATAACCGAGATCATCCTGCAGTGCGGTTTGCATATCCCGATCGCAATTCGAGCCAGGAAAAACGACTACGCCAAATTTCATTCGTTCAGGTTGAGATGCAAAGATAAATATTAATGATTAATTATTAGGGATTAATGACTGATGAAATCAATCATTGTAAGTATTGATACTCTTTTGAATAGCGCAAAAAAAACGTTAATCATTAATAATTAATAATTGATAATTAAATAAGATAATTAATCACGACTGCCACACTAAAACAAATCCAGTGCAGGGTGTTGATCAGGAATCTGTTTACAGGATAATAATAAGCAGCGGAATGGAAAACGGCAAAAGGCATGGCCGTAACGATCCAGTTCTCATAAGATCCGGCTTTGTTGATGATGATAACGAATACAGCTGCAATCAGGTAGACCAGCATCAGGCTCCAGCTTTTTCGAACAAGGATCAGCATTTTATTCAGATTGTTCTGAACAAACATTCCGCCTACAATGAATGGGATGACCAGCAGGCTGATGGATGCAATGATCCACACCGAACCGGGAATGGCCGGAAAAGTAAACCGGATATGAGGTACGAGATTATTCCAGTGCAACTGATGCACGAAATAAAGGATCAGGATAAGAAAATAATAGGGAGAAGTAAAGCCGATAAATCCCACGAACCATTCCTGGATGCGCAGCGGGCGCATGATCAGCAGGGCAAAGAACAGCATAATCAGAAATGCAATAGCCGGCATATAGAGCAGCGTAGCCAGTCCCATTAATACACCGATATTAAAAATCGAAGTGATCGGGCTGTTGTTGTTATAGAGTGCGACCATCCGGTACCAACACCAGATCATAATGGTATTAATCAGCAAGGGGGCGGAAAAATGTCCCCAGTCCGGCAGCAGGGAAGTCACGAGGATATAACACATAGCCGGCAGGTAGGTGGAGCGGGGAAGCATCTTGTGATAATTACAGATGCTGTTCAGTAAGGTGGCTTGTGAAAAAAGTATAATGAAACTCAGGATGGCAAAAGGAAGGGCTGTATGGCCAAAAAGTGAAGACAGTACCGTGAGCACAAACCGGTATAAATAATTATCCTCCGCATGCAGGCCCGGAGGAAAGGGATGAATGAAAAGTGGGAACTTCAACACTAAGGCATATACGAAAAGCAATAAAGCATTGGCAGATGCCTTTTGTTTAAAAATACCGATCACCGAAGGGGTTTTAAAAATCTATTTTTGCGAAGCAAAGATAATTCCTGTACTGGCAAGGTATTACAATTTGGTTACTGGATACCTGTTTTGCAAGCCTCGGCAAAAATACATATCCCTTGTCCAGGTTGTGAAAAGTAGGCAGCCGGGTAATCTTGCCGTCAGCCGATATACTCTGGTCCATCAGGAGCATGGTTCGTTTGTCAACCTGATTGTACAAAAAATGCAGTTCTCCTCCGGTATTCATGGTTTGATAAGAGATCTGATTCATGCCGTCGTCGTCAAACTGGCTTTTGGGGATCACATTACTCCACTCCATATTGCTGTTCTTATCAAAAGAAAGGATCATAATGTTTTCCGCATTGTACCGGGTCGCCTGTCCGGTTCCGTAGCGGTAATAAGGAGAATATGGCGAATAGGGATTATAATAGGGCGAGTAAAAATCAGCAGGATTCATCGGCCCGTAGAGGTAATCGCTACGGCTATAGGAAGATCCCCGCGTGGTGGTATATTCCACTTCGCTGATCAGGAGATAACCGCCGTCTTTTTTTGGGACAATTCTTTTAATAAAATAATCATTAAAAGCCATTTTTTCGTTGTTTTCTGAACTCTTGGCCATAGCGCGTAAGTCATCATTAAAGATGGTTACGATTTCTTTGTATTTGGAATCGGAGGTTTTGTCCCAGATCACCGTAAACAATCCTTCGATATTACCTTTCCTTTGTTTATAAAAGAAGGCGGAAAGCAGGTATCGTTTGTTGAAGTTGTCTACTTTCAGCTTCAATTCATCCAGAACCCTGTCGTTGGCACCGATATCCCGGATGGCAAAAGTATCTGCCTGCGGACCCTTGGTTACAAATGCGACATGGTTTAAATAATCGCCTGATCCCATGCGTGCAAAGCGGGTAAAGACCAGTTGTCCTTCATTATCCACTTCGAAATTTGAAAAATAATCAGCATGATCCTGAATCGGCATGGTTATCCGGTGCCTGTCCAGTAATTCCAGGTTCTTATCAAAAAGGAAAGTTGTAAAAATCGAATTTTTAGGATTCTTTGTGTTGATTTTTATGGCCATCAGGTACTGCTTGTCTTCACTGTACAAATTGGTATATATCTTATTATTGCTCGTTCCGTTAATCTGGGTGGTATCCAGGTCGACCGGCTCACCAATCACCTGGGCCTGTTTGTCCATTTTGTAGGCTACCAGGTGTACAATATTCTTTTTCTGGTATTCGCATAACAGGTAAAAGAAATCGGGGTACTGGACGAAATCGACATTCTCAAACTTCTCAGGAAGAAAGGGAAGGGCTACCCGCTGGAGGAGTTTCATGTCCGGTCCATAAATAGAAATGGCATTTTCGTTGCGGTTATTCTTAAAAATCAGGACATTCCCTGCAACCCGTCCGATAATTTCATGATCTGTTCTGCGTGTATCATCCGATTCCGGTTCGGAATAGGAGATGTGTTGGCCCTGCATAAAAAGAGGAAAAGAGAGCAGCAGGCCAAGTAATCGTAAATTCATATAAAAGCGCTTAGGAAGATTGGTACAGGCGCCAAGTTACTCAAAACTATGCTGAGATTCTGTTAATTTCATCCTATTCCCTATATCTTTGTGCCGATTGTTTTAGCCTCAAATGCCGATTGTCGCCATATAGAAATTCCGGTCCGAATTGAAACCAACATAACTTGCACTGTAGTGAGCAAACAAATTGACAAGGTTACACTCGGCAGCCTGGTAATTGCTTTAGGTATTATTTACGGAGACATCGGAACTTCTCCGCTCTATGTACTCAATGCCATCATCAACGGTCGCACCATCAGCGAATTATTGATTGTAGGAAGCCTGTCCTGCATCATCTGGACACTTACTTTACAAACTACTGTAAAATACGTATGGCTAACCCTCAATGCTGACAACAAGGGTGAAGGCGGTATATTTTCTTTATATGCCCTGGTGCGCCGCCAGCGACGCTGGCTCGTTCTGCCTGCGATGATCGGAGGTGCTGCGCTGCTCGCCGACGGGATGATCACACCGCCCATTTCTGTAACTTCTGCCATCGAAGGTTTAAGGCAATTGCCCAGTCTCAATTATATCCCTCAGGATACGATCGTCATTATCGTATTGGGTATTATGGTTGTGCTTTTTTTCCTACAACAGTTTGGCAGCGACTATATCGGAAAAATGTTCGGGCCCATTATGTTTATCTGGTTTGGCATGATGGCTGTTCTGGGATCAAGTCACCTGCTGGATGACCTTCATATTTTCAAAGCCCTCAACCCCGTATATGCCATCGAATTACTGACCACTTATCCCAAGGGTTTCTGGATCCTGGGGGCCGTTTTCCTTTGTACCACGGGTGCAGAAGCACTATACTCCGACCTGGGTCATTGTGGCAAAACGAATATCCGCATATCATGGATCTATGTTAAAACATGCCTGATCCTGAATTACCTGGGGCAGGGTGCCTGGTTGCTGCACAACCACCTCGGAAAAGTTTATGATACCGCACATAACAATGTTTTTTACAGCATCATGCCGGAATGGTTCCTGATCCCCGGTATTGTAATCGCAACCGCTGCTGCGATTATTGCCAGTCAGGCCCTGATCAGCGGTTCCTTTACCCTGATCAGTGAAAGCATGCGCCTGAATCTCTGGCCCAAATTCAGGATCAGCTATCCTACCGAACAGAAAGGACAATTGTATATTCCGGCCATCAATTTTCTGTTATTCGTCGGCTGTTGCAGCATAACCCTTTATTTCCGGTCTTCTTCTCATATGGAAGCTGCCTATGGACTGGCGATCACCCTTTGTATGCTGGCCACGTCGATCCTGTTCGCTAACTACCTGATCTCCCGACGGGCCCCGTCTGCTTTAATTTACCTCTACCTTGCTGTTTACCTGATCATAGAATTCAGTTTTCTTTTCGCAAACCTGGAAAAATTTCCACATGGTGGATTTGTGACCCTGATCGTGGGCGGTGCTTTGTTTGCAATCATGTATGTCTGGTACCGGTCCCGCAAAATCAAGAATCGTTATGTAGAATTTGTGCGCCTTGAAAACTATATTCCACAAATCCAGGAACTGAGTACCGACCGCACTGTTCCCAAATTCGCCACACATCTCATGTATATGACGAGTGCGAACAATCCCAAGGAAATCGAACATAAAATCATCTATTCCATCCTTAATAAAAAACCCAAACGTGCCGATATTTACTGGTTTGTGCACATTGATACACTGGATGAACCGTATACTTCAGAATACTCCGTAGACCATATTATTCCCAATGATATTATCCGGGTGGAATTCAGGCTGGGTTTCCGGATTGAACCCCGCATCAATTTAATGATCCGGAAAGTGGTGGAAGACCTGGTAAAAAACAGGGAGGTAAATATTACGAGCCGTTATGAATCGCTGGAAAGAAATAATGTGGTCGGCGATTTCCAGGTCGTGGTGATGGAAAAATACCTAAGCCAGGATAATGAACTCTCATTCTTCGAACGCGTCGTGATGAAATTATATTTCTGGCTGAAAGAAGCCAGTCTTTCTGAAGAACGTGGATTCGGCCTGGATCCATCGAATGTGTTGATAGAGAAATTTCCGTTGATCGTCACTCCCCTACCGGATCTGAGCCTTAAAAGAATTGGAGGGTAATATTATAGTGTGGAAGTATGGAAGTGTGGAGGTTAACTCAACACAAGATATTAGAAATTTATTTTGAAAAACACTTCCATACTTCCACACTATACAAAAAGGTTAGCCAGCGATTGCAACCGGGTATCGGGAATGAAATAATGGTTATGAGAAACAGGAGCAACAGCACTTTCTGGGGTCAGCGCTTTTAATTTCTTATTTTCCAGGTAATACAGCTGATAGGAGAATGGATTGAGCAGACTGAGTATTGTTTTTCTTTCCTGCGGGTCAGAGAGTTCACACAAGATAATCGGTTTGTGTTTGCCGATGACTTCGACGAACGACTCCAGCACCGTTAATTCGAGACCCTCTACATCGCACTTAATAAAATCCACACGGGGCAAGTCGCGGAACAGTTCATCGCCATACACATTTTTCACCTTCTCGGATTCAACATATTCCAGGAACGTGCTGCTGCGAATCACACGGGCATAAGCGAATTTTTTTACATTATTCACCAGGGGAATGCCCATTTCCACAAAAGGTGAATCCCCACCCATAGCATATGGATAGAGGGTAATATTTTTTAGATTCCTGTTATCTATGATTGATTTAAGTGTGTTAAAAAATTTGGTCATGGGCTCGATTGCGTACACATGCCCGTTATTCCCGCAAATTCGGCTTAGTTCTATTGTAAAATAACCCAGGTGGGCACCGATGTCAATACAATAATCACCAGGCCGCACCATATTCTTTAAAAAATAAATATCCTGGTAATCCACACCGAGCCGGCCTGTTTTATACAAACGCTGAAAGGAACCGGCCAGCAGTCGGAGATATCGTTTTTCTCCTAGGGAATAAAGGAGCAATTTTCTGATACGGCTCATCTGAAGATATTAGCTGCAAAGATACACTATAGGTTTCTTTGGTATGACGGTTGACGGTTGGCGGTAAAAATTTTAGCAGTTGATGATGAATTATTTTTTGGTGGGACCTGGCTTGATGGTCAACTTGCGTTATACGGTCAACCGCCAACCGTCAACCGCCAACTTCTTCCAACACAACCCGCTCCTTCCCTACGGCCAGACGATATTCCACCCCGCATTTCAATGCGACATTTTCTTTGACATGGCCTACAGGGAATCCATAACAGACCGGATAACTGTATTCGGAAAAAATATTCCGGATGATTTCATAAGCGTCCTCACCAAAATGCCGTTCAGTATCTTTCAGGTCTGTGAATTGTCCGATCACCACGGCTGCCGGTTTTTGAAATTTCCCGGCAGCTTTGAGCTGATACAGCATCCGGTCGATATTATATAGGTATTCTCCGATATCCTCCATAAACAAAATCAATCCCTTGGTTTTAAAATCTGCAGGGCCGCCCACCGTATGGGCCAGCAAAGTGAGATTGCCACCCATTAAAATCCCTTCCGATTCACCCTTCCGGTTGAAAGGATGCGGATCGCAGCTGTGCTTCATTTTTTCTCCGGTAATCAGATCGCGGATGGAACGCAAATAGGGATCTTCCGGACCGGCTTCCCGAAATGCACCGGCCATGGCACTATGTGCAGTAACAATTTCATAGTTCGCAAAAATGTACGCGTGCAGTAAACTGATATCACTGTATCCAAGGATCCATTTTGGTGACTTCCGGAATTTCTTAAAACTAATCTGATCAATGATGCGGCTCAGTCCGTAACCACCTCGTCCAAAGAGGATCGCCGAAATTTTTTCATCATCAAGCATCTCCTGCAAATCTTCGAGGCGCTCAGCGTCCGTTCCTGAAAAATAATTGGACGACAAACCGCCAACTGTTTTTCCAATATGAACGCGGAATCCCCAGGATTTCAGGGTATTCACACAGGGAAGTATTTTTTCCGCGGCCATATATCCTGCCGGGCAAACGATACCAATTGTATCACCATTTTTCAGAAAGGGAGGTATAGTGTTCGGCATGAGGCGGGGTTAATTGTTAATTGTCATTTGTTAATTGTTAACTATGTAAAAGCATCACCAATTCTATAATTTGCGTTTGGCGTTTACCATTAGGCGTTAGGCCTTAAGCGTTAAGCCTTACGCCTTAAGCGTTTGAAGCTTCTTTAAACAACACATGGTCTCCCGAGATTTGCAATTCATGTTTAACACCACATTTCAATGCATAGTTTACCTTCTGATGACCCACCGGAAAATTAAAACAAACGGGATAGTTATATTCTGCAACCTGGTCCAATACGATATTATATATACTGCGTCCGAACTCCTCTCCCGGGTCATCCGGTTTGACCCTGAAACCACCAATTAGCAGGCCACTGAGCTTCGCGAGTTTACCTGAACGTTTCAGATTGTAAAACATCCGGTCAACACTATACAGATATTCCCCTGCGTCCTCCAGAAAAAGAATCATTCCATCCGTGCGCAGGTCGGAAGCGGAGCCTGCCAGGCTTTCAATCGTTTTGCAATTGCCTCCGGCAAGGATACCCTGTCCGCTACCCGGTCGGTTGGATGCATCATAAACCACAGGATAATCAATGGCATGACCGGTAAGCGCCGTTTGAATAGATAAGATACTTTCCCACTGACCTTTTTCAGCTTGTTGGGGAAACTCCGGAAAACTATTACACATTTTGGAATGAATAGACGCGATATGATACTGGTGGTTGAGTTGCGCATGCAAAACAGTAATATCACTGAACCCAATGATCCATTTGGGCTTTCCTTCAAATTTCCTCCAGTTAATTTGGTCAATGATTCTTACACAGCCATATCCGCCACGAGCGCACATGATGGCCTGTATGGCAGAGTCGTCAAGCATTTGCTGAAGGTCATTGAGCCTTTCAACGTCCGTTCCGCCAAAGGTAAAATTCCTCAGCCCCACAGTCTTGCCTATGCGCATATTAAATCCCCAGCTTTTCATCAGGGTCAATGCCGGCTGGATTTCCTCCAGGGTCATAAATCCAGCGGGACAGGTAATTCCAATGGTATCACCTGGTTTCAGGTAAGGTGGAATCCGCCAGACGGCATCATCAGCATCTGTTGATTTCTGATTGTAATCCGGCAGCATGGTTGCTTTGGTCAACAACGGGCTGCCCAGCAGGGAGCCCAGAAAATGCTTTCGCTTCATCAATTAAAGTTAATGGATGACGCGGATTAATTCAGATTTCCTGTCGATGGCATACACTTATAGCTTTAATCCTTTTGCGTTAAGCTTTAAGCCTTGAGCTTTAGGCCTGATTAACGTATTTTTGCAGTCCCCGCGGAGTCTGTCCGCCATTTAAATATGAAAGAATACAACCGCATCCTGGTCACAGCTGCTCTGCCCTATGCCAATGGTCCCGTTCATATCGGGCACCTGGCGGGATGTTATATTCCCGCAGATATATATGTGCGTTTTCAAAGAACCCGTAAAAAAGATATTCTCTTCGTCGGCGGAAGTGATGAGCATGGCGTGCCGATCACAATCCGGGCCATGAAGGAAGGGATCACCCCGCAACAGGTGGTAGATAAATATCATGCACTGATCAAGAAAAGTTTTGAGCAGATGTCCATTTCCTTCGATATCTATTCGCGCACATCAAATGCCATACATCATGAAACGGCTTCTGACTTCTTTAAAAAATTATATGACGAAAATATTTTTGAAGAAAAAGAAACCGAACAATACTATGATGAATCGGCTAAAACCTTTCTGGCAGATCGTTATATCACAGGTACCTGCCCGATTTGTGGCAACCCCAATGCATTCGGAGACCAGTGTGAACGCTGCGGCTCATCCCTGAGTCCGGAACAACTTATTAATCCGCGCAGCACCCTCAGCGATGCCATTCCGGTAAAAAGAAAAACCAAACACTGGTATTTCCCCCTACAGCACTATGAATTATTCCTGAAAGAATGGATCCTTAACGGCCATACGGAATGGAAGAATAACGTGTATGGACAATGCAAGAGCTGGCTGGACAATGGGCTGCAGCCGCGGGCCATGACGCGCGACAGCAACTGGGGAATCAAAGTGCCCCTGCCTGATGCTGAAGGCAAAGTTTTGTACGTCTGGTTCGATGCGCCCATAGGTTATATTTCCGCTACCAAGGAGCTGACGCCGAAATGGGCGGATTACTGGCAGCAGGCCGATACCAAACTGGTTCATTTTATCGGGAAGGATAATATCGTATTCCACTGTATCATATTTCCGGCTATGCTGAAAGCGCATGGTCATTATGTACTGCCTGATAATGTGCCTGCTAATGAATTTCTAAATATTGAAGGAGAGAAAGTATCTACCAGCCGTAACTGGGCCGTCTGGGTTCATGAATATGTTGAAGATTTTCCCGGCTGTGAAGATGTGCTGCGATATGTGTTATGCGCCAATGCACCGGAAACCAAGGACAATGATTTTACCTGGAAGGATTTCCAGGATCGCAATAACAGCGAACTCGTATCCATTTTCGGAAATTTTGTAAACCGGGCTTTTGTGCTCATGCATAAACTTTGTAAGGGAAAGGTTCCTGTATGGCATGATAAAATAAAGGATGAAGCCGATACAGAACTGATCCGACAGATAGAACTAACCAAAATCACGGTAGAAAACCTGATCGATACGTATAAATTCAGGGATGCACTCTATACGATTGTTGACCTGGCCAGAAAGGGCAATAAGTATTTGCAGGATAAGGAGCCCTGGAAAAAAGCGGGAAAAGAAACTACCTTTCCGGAGGATCAGGAAAAAATAGACAATTGTTTATTCCTTTGTCTGCAGTTAACCGCCAATCTTGCCATTCTGATCAATCCCTTTCTTCCGGCAACAGCCCAAAAGATGCTGCGTATGATGAAAGTTGTGGACCGGATGCTGGGCTGGGAACACGCCGGAAAAATTGACCTGTTAAAAACGGGGTACAGTCTGCGTGCGCCGGAACTTTTATTCAGAAAAATAGAAGACGAAGAAATAAAAAAACAAATGGACAAGCTGCATCAGAACTCGACAATACCAAATATTTCCGGGGAAAGTGCACCCGCACCTGTTCCAGAAAAAAAAGCAGAAATCCAATACGGAGATTTTGACAAACTGGAATTGCGGACGGGCATTATCCTTTCTGCAGAAAAAGTGGCCAAGGCTGACAAGCTGCTCAAACTGGAAGTGGATATGGGCTTAGAAAAAAGAACCATCGTATCCGGTATTGCATTACATTTTCGGGCGGAAGACATCATTGGTAAACAGGTGGTAGTCGTGGCTAACCTGGCTCCCCGTAAAATGAAAGGCATCGAAAGCAATGGTATGATCCTGATGGCTGAAGATTCAGGAGGAAAATTAATTTTTGTGAACCCTGATGAGAAGACAACCGCCGGATCAGAAGTCAGATAAACCCGGCTGCAGAAACTGTCGCAGGGTGTAGATTAAAAAACATATCTCATTATGAAAAGGATCATCCGTAAAGTAGCCGTTTTGGGCAGTGGCGTAATGGGTTCCCGGATTGCCTGTCATTTTGCAGGAACCGGTGTACCCGTTTTGTTGCTGGATCGTGTGCCCACTGAACTGACTGAATCGGAAACAGCGAAAAAATTAACGTTGGATCACCCGGCTGTTAAAAACAGGATTGTGAATGAAGCCCTGGCTTCAGCTATTAAATCCAATCCATCACCGGTCTACACCGCCGAAGCCCTTAAGAAAATACAGACTGGCAATTTCGCCGATAACATGAAAGACATCGCGGCCTGCGACTGGGTCATAGAAGTGGTGGTGGAAAAACTGGACGTTAAGCAAACCATTTTTACTGAAGTGGAGAAATGGCGCAAACCCGGCACACTCATCAGTTCCAATACATCAGGTATTCCCATTCACCTGATGAACGAAGGTCGTTCGGAAGATTTTAAGAAACATTTTTGTGGAACTCATTTTTTTAACCCTCCCCGCTATCTGCGTCTGGTCGAAATCATTCCTACAAGTGAAACTGATCCTGATGTGATCCGTTTCCTGCTGGAATACGGGGATCTCCATCTGGGTAAGACAACGGTACTTTGTAAAGACAGTCCTGCATTTATTGCTAACCGGGTGGGTGTTTTCAGCATGATGGCCATCTTCCGGCTTATGGATAAACTGGGACTAACGATCGATCAGATCGAATCGCTTACCGGTCCCATTATCGGCAGGCCTAAATCTGCAACCTTTCGCACTGCAGATGTAGTAGGTCTGGATACTCTTGTAAAAGTGGCCAGGGGTGTATATGAAAATTGTCCATCGGATGAAGCGCGCGATGTCTTTCTTGTACCCGCCTGGCTTGATAAAATGATTGCCAACAACTGGCTGGGTGATAAAACCGGACAGGGGTTTTTCTCCAAAAGAAAATCTGCCACTGGAGATCGGGAAATATTCACACTGGATCTCGGCAGTTTTGAATATAAACCCAGGGAGAAAAGTAAATTTCCCGGTGTGGAAACGGCCAGGGCCGTCGATGATTTGAAAGAGAGACTGAAAATTCTCATCAAAAGCAAAGATCCTTCAGGGGATTTTTACCGACAGTTTCACTATGCACTATTTGCTTATATATCCCACCGCATTCCGGAAATCAGCGATGAAATCTATCGCGTAGACGATGCTATGCGTGCGGGTTTCGTCTGGGAGATCGGAGCTTTCGAAACATGGGATGTTTTTGGTGTGGAAGAAACGTTAAAGAAAATGGAAGCAGCCGGATACACGGCGGCTGACTGGGTAAAAGAAATGATTACCGCCGGGATCAGCAGTTTTTACAAAGTGGAAAATGGAGAAAAGCTGGCATATTCACCCGGAAAAAAGAATTACAGTTCAGCAGTTACGGGCGACCCACATGCATTTATTGTCATGCGGAATTTCGAAAACGAGACCATTTGGAAAAATTCAACAGCCCGTCTCTATCATCTCGGTGACGAAGTGCTTGGTCTCGAGTGGTATACCAAACTGGGAACCATCGGTGGAGAAGTACTAGAAGGCATTCAGCGTTCCATAGGCATCGCTGAAGAGAAATACAAGGGTCTGGTAATTGCCAACGAAGCTGCTAATTTTTCCGCGGGTGCCAATGTGGGTATGATCTTTATGCTGGCGGTAGACCAAGAATTTGAAGAACTGGATATGGCGATCCGTTTATTTCAGAATACCATAATGCGCGCACGTTATTCTGCTATTCCGGTGGTGGTGGCTCCTCAGGGACTTACGCTGGGGGGTGCCTGTGAACTGAGCCTTCACGCAGACAAAGTTGTGCCTGCGGCGGAATCTTATATCGGTTTGGTAGAACTGGGTGTCGGCCTGATTCCCGGCGGTGGCGGATCAAAGGAATTTACCCTGCGTGCATCCGACGAATTACATGCGGATGAACCGGAAACCATAACTTTAAAAAACCGCTTCCTGACGATTGCTACTGCAAAAGTTTCAACTTCTGCCCATGAAGCATTCGACCTAGGCATTTTAAAAAAAGGAAGGGATTTTGTTTCTGTAAACCCCGATCGCAGGATTGCAGATGCGAAGGCCGCCGTGCTGGATATGTTTCAGGATGGATATACTACTCCAGTGCAACGAACCGATGTAAAGGTTTTGGGCCGTTCCGCACTGGGCGCTTTGTATGCCGGAATTCACGGCATGTGGAGAGGCAACTATGCGACAGACCACGATGTGCTTGTTGCACGGAAGCTGGCTTATGTGATGTGTGGCGGGGACCTCAGTGAACCTACCCTGGTTTCCGAGCAATATCTGCTGGACCTGGAGCGGCAGGCATTCCTGTCTCTTTGCGGAGAGAAAAAAACATTGGAAAGAATACAAAGTGTAATAAAATCCGGCAAGCCGGTGAGAAACTAAATTGGTAATGAAAGAAATAATTCCGGTACTTGTTTGCACAGCCATCCTTTTGATGGGCGCATGTCATGGCAATGATGCAGCTGTTACTCGACAGGAAAAAAAAGACAGCTCCTTTGCCATTATCGGGAAAGTAACCGGACAGGACAATGGTATTATTTATCTCATCCACCGTCAAACCGGAAAGACAGACTCAGCCTATCTGGATCATGGCTTTTTTAAATTCAGCGGGAAAGCGGACACCGCCGAATTTTGCAGGATCAGCCTGAATGACCAGATGAAAAGTTTTTTTCTGGAGAATGGAAAAATATCCATGCTGATCACTAAGGACGCCGTAAAACAAGCCCAGATTACGGGCACCCGGCTACAGGAAGAATTCAATTATTTTCAAAATCAACTCGGTAAACCACTCACCGATAAAATGGCGGCTCTTGAAAGCGCTTATGATTCTGCCAGTAAAAAAAAGAACCAAAAAGCATTGGATAGCCTTGATAAAGCATTTGAAGCGCTTGACATTGAACAAAAAAATTTGGTCATAGATTATACAAAATCACACCCCGCCTCCCTGCTTTCGGCTTTTGAAATCTATTCAAATTTTTTATACAATTTCCGGTTGGGTCAACTGGACAGTGCGTACCAGCAACTCGATCCTGTCGCACGCGCATCCTATTTTGGGAGACAGATTCAGAAGATGATTGAAAAAACAAAATTAACTTCAGTCGGAAGTGCTGCCCCTGAGTTTTCAAACAAAGATGCCAATGGTAAATCCATTTCCCTTTCTTCTTTTAAAGGAAATTATGTGTTAGTGGACTTCTGGGCAAGCTGGTGCGGTCCCTGCCGCAGGGAGAATCCTGCAGTGGTTAAAGCATATCAGCGATTCCATGGTAAGGGCTTTAATATATTTGGGGTTTCACTTGATGACACTAAAGCAGACTGGGTGGCGGCGATTAAAAAAGACGGACTCAGTTGGACCCAGGTTTCCGAGCTGAAAGGCTGGGACGCAGATGTGGTTTCACTATATGGGATCAAAGCCATTCCCATGAATTTCCTGCTGGACAAAAACGGGGTTATTGTCGCCAGGGGACTGCGCGGGGAAGAATTGGTCCTTACCTTACAAAAATTACTTCCCTGAGGCCGTGAATCGAAATTTCTTCGGGTAAGTTTCCAGCCTCCCGGTAGCTTTTAAAAAACATAAAAACAAAATGGGTGAAGCCGAATGGATTAAATCCGAATCTGTCATCCGCATACATTCGGATTTTTATTTCTATGGAGACGCGGCCTCGCCTGTTCTTGCTGAAACCATTGCAGCAGACATGGCTGGTCACTGGAACGAACCAGAGGCCTGGGTGATAATGAAAAATGTTCCGTTGAGGATTGAATTCATTATCCGGGGTTTTTATGAAAAAGACCTGGTTCCGGAAACCGTCTGGTTCAATACGGAACCGAGGAATAATTATTTTCGCATCGAAGAAGTTTCTCCCGTTCATGTTTCCTTTGTTGACGGTATCCCATCGAATACCGGTTATTTCAAACTGGATAATCTGTTGAACAACTCCACCACGGCTGCCCACGAATATGGCCATACCATCGGGCTTGATCATCCTGAACAGCTCGACATACGGGGCATGGGCCAACCGGGTATCATGTATCCACGGGGAACAATTTGCGACCCGCTATTCCAATATGACCCGGAAGCGGAACCTTTGAAGCCGGGCGGCACGATCAATCCCCATACAAGAAAAGTTCAGCAAACAGATATTGATCGGCTCAGACTCCCTAAACTCAATTGGGATTCACGGGGATTTGCCGTTCTTGGAGATTTTTCCAGCATCTATCACGGGAAAGAACATCCTCAACCTTAAGGTAAAACTTCCTCAGTATATTCCTTAATTTAGCCGACCATCTATGTCGACGGTCCTTTCTTTACAAAATATCAGTAAATCTTACGGCCGGATAAGGGCATTACGGGAAGTTTCCTTTGAAGTTCCTGAGGGTTCTGTGTTTGGCATTCTTGGACCAAACGGAAGCGGAAAAACTACATTGCTGGGTATCGTCATGGATGTGTTGCGGCCGACTGGCGGATCCTATACCTGGTTTGGAAATCCACCCACAGAAAAACAAAGAAGGGATATCGGCACGCTGCTGGAAACACCTAATTTTTATCATTACCTGTCTGCAAAACGCAATCTGGAAATTTCGGCGGCTATTAAACAAAAGTCAGTGTCAGATATTGACCGGGTGCTGAAACTGGTCAGACTGTTTGAAAGAAGGGACTCAAAATTTCAAACCTATTCTCTTGGCATGAAGCAGCGTCTGTCTATTGCGGCCTGCCTGCTCGGCGATCCCTCGGTGCTGGTTTTTGATGAACCAACGAATGGCCTTGATCCATCCGGCATTGCAGAAATCCGTCAGCTGATCATCGATCTGGCTGCTGCAGGTAAAACGATCATTCTGGCCAGTCATCTCCTGGCTGAAGTTGAAAAAGTTTGTACGCATGTGGCTATTCTGCAGCAGGGTGTGCTGATCAAATCCGGCGAAGTAAGGATGGCTCTTCGTCGAGAACTCTGGTTCGAACTGGGTGCTTCCGATATGGAAAAATTAAAAGAACTGCTGGAACTGCTGCCAGGCGTAAAAAAGATTGTACGGGCAGGAAAACTTTTCCAGGTGTATTTCGAAGAAAGGATACCAGAAGCTGACTGGCTGAACCGGTATTGTTTTGATGGGGGGATCGTATTAAATTATTTACAGGCGAAACAAATAAGCCTGGAATCCGCATTTATAGAACTTACCAATAACGCAAGCAACTGATCATGCACGATTTTATAAAGGCGTTCAGGCTGGAATGGATTAAATTAAAGTATTACAGAACATTCTGGATATTGCTGGCCGTTATAGGAGTATGTGTTCCTGCTTTTAACTATATCATCTATGATTTCACGGACAATAACATTCCGAAAATAAACGGACAAAGCCTGCTGGGCAAGCCATTTTCCTTTCCGGATGTGTGGAGGACGATTCCATTTAATACAGGCATGTTGCTGTTTATGCCTGCCATACTGATCATCACGATTTTTTCCAATGAATATACTTTCAGGACGCACCGGCAGAACGTTATCGATGGCTGGAGCCGTTCCCGTTTTATTCAAATTAAACTCGCTGAAGTATTTTTATTGACCGGATTTGTAACAGGCATTGTGGTCCTCACTTGTTTGTATTTCGGATTTCTTACCCATTCATCGGGCGATATCCGGGCCGGCTGGCCGGAGTATCGTTTCATCCTGTATTTTTTTGTTGAGATGCTCGATTATATGCTGATTGCGTCAATGATTGCCATGCTGGTCCGAAGGGCGGGGCTGTCCATGGGCATTTTTTTCCTGTATATGTTTGTGGAACAATTAGTGGTTGGCCTGGGCAGGAATAAATATAAAAAAGAATGGGTGGATTATCTGCCTGAGGAAGTGTCGGACCGTCTGATTCCCAATTCTTTTGCCCGGAAGATGATGTCACCAACCAACAATAACCTTTGGGAAAAACATGTTCCGTTGTATCTTACGATCGCCCTGTTGTACGTTCTTCTGTACGTTTTTTTTATATACCGGAGATTCCATAGAACGGATCTCTGAAAAATTTTGTCTGACAGTATTTGATAAAATTAAATTTCGATTAATGAAAAAAATCATCTGTGTTATTTTGCTGGGCTTTTTATCTATTGCCGGTTTTTCCCAGCCCCGGCTTCCTGAACATTATTACTGGGAAAAACTTCCCAACGGGCTTCAAATCATTGTCATTGAAAACGATAAAGTTCCGCTGGCCACTATTGAAATTGCCGTAAAAAACGGTGCTTTTACTGAAGGACCTGAGTACAGCGGGCTTTCTCATTTGTTTGAACATATGTTCTTCAAGGCAAACCAGGATTATCCTGACCAGGAAAAATTCCTCAAACGCACGCAGGAACTCGGTGCCATATGGAATGGCACTACCGGGGACGAACGAGTGAATTATTTTTTCACTTTCGATAAGGACAGCCTGAATGCGGGCCTGAAGTTTATGAACGCCGCCATTCGATTTCCCATATACCGTCAGGAGGATATGAAAAAAGAACGGCCGGTAGTAGACGGGGAATTTCAACGTGCAGAGAGCGATCCGGGCACCCAGTTATATTTTGCCATGCAGAAAAAACTCTGGGGTGATCTGATCACACGCAAAAAACCGATCGGCATCCATGAAGTGATCAATACCGCAACGCCGGAGAAAATGATGATCATCAAAAACAAATATTATTTTCCGAATAATTCCCTGTTGGTGATTTGCGGTGATGTGAAACATGAAGACGCGTTTGCTAAGGCAAAGAACATTTTTGGCAGCTGGGCGCCGAGCGACTTTGATCCCTTTACGAAATATCCGATTCCGGAGTTTTTGCCCCTGGTGTCAACAGATTATTTTGTGATGGAGTCCACACTTGCCCAAACACCCATCGCCATGTATATGTGGCAGGGCCCCGATACACGTAATGACTCCGCAGCTACCGTTGCAGCCGATGTTTTCTTTACCATTCTCGGTATGAATTCCTCAAAATGGCAGCAGGCGCTTGTGGACAAGGGCCTCACCCCTTTCGTTTCCGCCCAGTATCAGACAGAAAAATATGTAGGTCCGGTGACTGTTTATTTAATGCCCAATCCGGGTAATTTGAAAGTATGCAGCGACGAGGTATTAAATCAGATCAAACAATGGGGCAATGATGATTATTATACAGATGAACAACTAAAAGACGCAAAAGAAATCCTGCGACGGGATGCAATCCGTCAGAGAGAAAAACCTTCCTCCCTGGCCAGTTATGTTACGTATAACTGGTGTAGCACTTCGCTGGACTATATGACGGACTATGAAAAAAACCTGCAGAAAATAAACCGGGAAGATATCAAGAGATTTATCAGCAAGTATATTGCAGGTAAGCCATATGTGGCCGGGATGATCCTCAACCCGACTATGAATAAAAATTTAAATGCATCCGAAATATTTAAACCTGGTTTCTAATTTAAAAACTCAATCATGCACATGCAATCCCTTATAAAAAAACTTTCAGGCGTCGTTGTTCTGACCAGTTTCCTGTTACCGGTGATGGCCCAAAATAAACCGGCTTATGAAATTACGGTTAACGGCGTAAAAGTTATCGTACAACCCAGCGGAAATGAGATCGTTGAGATCCTGACCGTTTTCAAAGGCGGTGTTCAGAATTATCCGGCAGACAAAGCCGGCATTGAAAGTCTGGCCATTACCGGACTTACCGAATGTGGCACCCGGAAAGATTCCAAAAACAGTTTCAAAGACAAACTGGATAAAGTCAGTGCGGAAATCGGCGGAAATGCAGGTATGGATTTTTCCACGGTCACCCTGAACTGTATCAAGAGCGACCTGGACCAGGTTTGGCCACTGTATGTGGACGCACTGACCACTCCTGTTTTTGACACGGGTGAATTCAGCCGTATCAAACAGGATGCCATCAGCAGACTAAAGTCCCAGGCATCACAGCCTGATTTTGCCATTTCGAAACTGGCAAAGGAAACTGCTTTTAAAGGAAAGGATTATGCCAAATCCCCATCCGGAGAAGAATCCACTGTAATCCCACTGACCGCAGCTGAAACGCACGCTTATTATACATCGATATTAGACCGAAAAAAATTGGTGATTGTAGTTGTTGCTGAACTGGATCGCGCAACCATTGAAAAAAAGGTTAAGGAATTGACTGACGCCATTCCCGACGGAAAGGAAGTGAAACTAGACCGCTACAACTATATGCCGGCGAAAAATACATTTACCGACCAAAAAAAGGATCTCGCCACAAATTATATTCAGGGTGTCACAGGTGGGCCTCAACCGGGAAGTTCCGATTTCAATGCCTTTTCTATTGCCATGCGCATATTTGCCGACAGGCAGTTTCTGGAGGTTAGAACCAATAATGGTTTATCCTACGCTCCGCAGGCACGTTTCAACGGTGGTTTATCGCCCTACTCCACCATCCAGGTCTCGACAACCAATCCCGACAAATACATAGGTGTCATGAACAACCTGCTTGTAAAAACACATACACAGGGATTTACACCCGAGGAAGTCAAGAATACAAAAACGGGTTACGCGACTTCCTTTTACTACAGGATGGAAACGAACGCAGCACAGGCGACCTCACTGGCTACCAATGAAGTGTTGTTTAACGACTGGCGCAGATCACTGCGCATAAATGAAGATCTGAAGAAAGTAACAGTGGATGATGTAAACAAAGCTTTTAATAAGTATGTGAAGGATATTACCTGGGTGTACCAGGGAGATACCAGCAAAGTAAACCCGGCTTTATATCTGGCTTCTCCTGCTGCTGAAACCAAATTGCCGGATAGTAAGATTTCAAACGGAAATAAAAACTAGTTATTGAGTAAGGTCCCGAAAGGCAGCATCTATCGTAGGATAAATAAACTGGAATCCCTGTTCTTTCAGTTTGTTACTACTGATGTTGCTGCTTTTCAGGACTTCCTGACTGCGGTCACCCAATATGATCCGCAGTAAAAAATTGGGCACCGGCATCTGAATAAAAAAACTTCCCTTCATTTGTTTGGCGAGTTCCAAAGTAAAGGTCCTGTTATTTACAGGGTTGGGGGCAACAGCATTGTAAATGCCCGTCCAGGACGGGTTGATCATAGCTTCCATATAAATCCGGCAGATGTCTTCTACGTGGATCCAGGATATAATCTGTTTACCAGACCCAAGAACTCCGGCAATCCCATACCGGATGGGTTTTGCAAATTCTGGAAAAGCACCTCCGTCGTTGCTTAGCACAATGCCGGTGCGCAGAATGACAAGGCGTTTACCAAGGTTTCTTACAGGTTGTATCGAACTTTCCCAGGCGCGACAGGTTTCTCCGAGAAACCCTGAATCCGGAGGATCTGTTTCAACCGATTTGCCGGTAGGATTTCCGCCATACCAGCCGATAGCTGAAGCGCTGACTACCGAATCAACCCGATTGGGGATACTTGCAAGGGCTTTGACGAGCAGGGTGCTGCTCAGTGTGCGGCTTTCTGCAATTTCTTTTTTTCTTTTTTCCGTCCAGGGTTTGTCTGCAACGCCTGCTCCCGCGAGGTGAATGACATACCTGGAATTTTTAATGGCCTCTTCATTGATGGTTTGTTTTTCCGGATTCCATGCAGCGTAAGTGATGCCGGGGGATATGCTGCTATGCGCTTTGGGGTCGCGGGTGAGAATGATCACCTGTATTCCACGCGATTCCAGGAATCTGGAAAGTGCCCGCCCGACTAAACCTGTTCCACCCGTGATGATTGCTGTATCCATTTTAAACCATTAGAAATTTCCGCAAAAAAAAATCCCCCCGCCTGGAGCGGAAAGGGGATTAACAACTAAAAACAAACGAGATTCTATAGTTAATCAGGTTTTTTTCCATCGAGAAAACTATTGATGGTACTGATTTCACCCTGACTATTCTTATCGGCTTTAACTTCATACTGACTGTAAAAACTCTCCACACTGGTAACCGTATTATAGAGTTCCAGATTTCGGCGGATGTAGGCCGGCACAGTTTCAAACTCATTATTAGGATCCGCAGCATTCATGTTGAACGACAAGTTGCGCAATTTGTTGATCCTTTCTGCTGCCCGGCGTCTCAGGCCTTCTGCTTCGTCCTGCATTGCAGGATCCTCTGCAGGCTGATCTGCCATAGATTCTAATGGTGTTTGATGGGCCCCAGGCACATCCGCCGCTGGAATAGCATCTTTAAATACAAGCTGCATGTCGGCACCAGGATTTTCATCATGGGCCGTTGTTTTATTCGTCGAAGCAAAGATCATTTCGTCCTTCGCTGTAATCTCTTTGGCTAAAGAATCCGAAACGACCGGTTCTTCATCATAAATATTGGAAGGTATGGTCAGGTAACCACCGGACACAGATGTGGGAACGGAGTCTTGTGAAAATATCCATTCTATTGGTTCCTCTGAGATCTTTTTATCCACAGTCAATTCCGTAGCCATCCTTTTTTCAGAAGGCGCGGGCATCACAACCATAGGTCCGGTTTTTGAAGATTGCCGGATAGGATCCTGTGTATCCACCAGCCTGGGTGCCATTTCTGCGGACAATTGGGCTGCAGGTATCTCCGATTTACTTTGCAGAGCCGGTACGACTAAGGGTTTTTCCTTAGTTATCATTTCCACTACCGGAGTCTCTTTCGGTTTCATCGTTTCGTGACCGGGCATTTGCAGCGGCATAACTATTTTTTCTTCCTTTTTAGGCGCATCCGGTTTTTGTTCCCGTTTAAAAGGATCCTTATATTCAAAACCTGTTGCGATGATGGTTATACCTATCTTATCGCCCAGTGCAGCGTCATATCCCAGTCCCAGTATAACATCTGTATCTTCACCTGCCTGACCGATCAGATGGTGCTGGATAATTTCCACTTCATCCATTGTGAATTCATGATCACCTTCAGAAGAATTAATATTGATCAGAATCCATTTGGCTCCACGGATATCGTTATCATTCAGCAAGGGAGAATTCAAAGCTTCTTCGATAGCCTGTTGTGCGCGATTATTTCCGGATGCTGCGGCACTACCAAGAATGGCCACGCCCCCGTTACGCATCACGGTACACACATCTGCAAAATCGACATTGATTTGTCCGGTACTGTTGATGACATCTGTAATACATTTGGCTGCTGTTGCCAGTACATTGTCTGCCCGTGAAAACGCTTCCTTCATTTTCAGATTTCCATATTGATGCCGCAGTTTATCATTGCTGATCACCAGCAGTGTATCCACATAGTCTTTTAAATAGGAAATACCTTCTTCGGCCTGGGATTGTCTTTTTTTGCCTTCATAAGAGAATGGTGTGGTGACGATGCCCACGGTCAGTATACCGAGATCCTTACAGATTTTTGCAAGTATCGGTGCCCCACCTGTTCCGGTGCCCCCGCCCATACCAGCAGTGATAAATGCCATTTTTGTATTGACCTCTAGTATGGATTTAATTTCTTCCAGGCTTTCCTCGGTTGCCTGGCGTCCGATACTGGGATTGGCACCTGCCCCGAGTCCCTGCGTCAGGAGGGGACCAAGCTGAATTTTATTGGACACCCGGCTTTGCGCAAGTGCCTGTGCGTCCGTATTACAAATAATAAAATTACATCCTTCTATATTTTGGCCAAACATATGGTTGACCGCGTTACTGCCTCCGCCTCCTACGCCGATCACTTTAATGATGGACGACCTTTCTTTGGGTAAATCAAACTGGATCATAAATTAGAATTAATGGTTAGTATAGAAATTTTTACAGTGCGTGATCTTCTTCTTCTTTAAACAGGTCTATTATGCCGTCTTTAAATTTCCCCCAGAAGTCCTTGATGCCTTTCCGGCTGGTTATCCTGGCTGCTTGTTTTTCCTCTTCAGATATTACGGCCTCTGACCTGATGATCTCTGGTGTTTTCAGGGCTGTTGGGATATCGACCTGCACATGGGTTTTTTCAAATTGTTTTCTGTTGTGCTCATAATCGCTGTATCCTTTCAGAATTAAACCAATACAAGTGGAGTATGTTGGCTTTGCCAGTTCTTCGATCTGTCCGGAAGCGAGGTGTTCATTCGGATAACCGATGCGGGCGTTCAGCCCTGTTACATATTCCGTTAGCTGAATCAGGTGTTTCAGCTGTGCGCCGCCACCGGTAAGGACGATGCCGCCATTGAGCATTTTATTATCAAGTCCAACCTGCTTCAAATGATAAGAAACGAAATCCATAATCTCACTCATGCGTGCCTGGATAATATTTGCCAGATTCTTTACGCTGATTTCTTTTGCCGGCATTCCCCGCAGGCCGGGGATCGTAATAAAGGCATTTCCTTTAGCTTCATTTGAAAGAGCAGACCCGAACTGTACTTTCATTTGTTCAGCCTGCGTTTTTAAAACACCAAGTCCGGTCTTGATATCGTTGGTAATATTCTCTCCGCCGAATGGAATGACTGCCGTGTGTTTGAGTATGCCTTCATAAAATACTGCCAGGTCCGTAGTGCCTCCGCCGATGTCGACTATTGCGACACCGGCTTCGAGGTCTTCCTGTCCCATAACGGCAGCGGCTGATGCGAGCGGCTGTAATACCAGATCCTTGGTTTGCAAGCCGCTTTTTTCCACAGAGCGGCTGATATTTTTAATGGCATTTTTATCGCCGGTGATGATATGAAAATTGGCGCCCACTTTTACGCCTCCATAACCGATCGGGCTGATGATATTCTGGAAATTGTCTACTGCGAATTCCTGAGGAATGACGTCGATGATCTGATCGCCCGCTGGGATATACGTTTTATACTGATCAGCAACTAACTGGTCTATTTCTTTTTGGGTAATCTCATTCTCTGTATTCTGCCTGACGATATCGCCGCGGGTTTGCAGGCTTTTAATATGATGTCCTGCAATACCTACATATACTTCCGATATGATCAGGTTGGGATTGGAAGCATAACAATTATCAAGCGCCATTCGGATGGCTTTGATGGTTTCATCGATATTCAACACCTGGCCATGTTTAACGCCGTTGGAATTCGCCCGGCCGAAACCCAGGATTTCCAGTTTGCCGTATTCATTTTTCCGCCCGGCAATAGCGGCGATCTTGGTTGTGCCTATGTCGAGTCCTACAATAATGGGTTGTTCCTGGTTCATGGTTTGGTTTAATTTATTGTTGTTTTTGATGTTTATTGCCGGTTTCTGTTTGTTCGTCGGTTTCTGCCGGAAGATCATAACTCCGGAGGTTTTGTTCAGTCAGGGTATTTCTCTCCAGCGGTTTTACTTCCCTGACTTTCGTTGTGTCTGCATCCATCTTTTGTGCTTTCCGGATCATACCCATTATATTTTTACGAGCCTGGATAGAATCTGCCCTCGAAACAAATCCCTGTTTGCGTGTTGCGATCACCTGGTTGGCAAATGCCAGATTAATAGAAACATATTTTTCAAATCCTGTTCTGGTGATCACATCTTTATAAAAAATAAAAAGGCGGTGAAATTTATTTTCAAAATCGGTTCCGTCACCCAAATCGATCTGCTGGCTTCCGATCAGTGGCGTCATCTGAAAATTCCTCACAGCATTGATATGTACTTCCTGGATCTGGCAGGACCAGAAAACATCCCGGCTCAAAAAAATAGCCAGATCCCTGATTTGCCTGTTCAACGTGCTGTCTTTTTCTGAACCGAATTTTTCGGAAGGATACCCTGTAAAAACCGGCAACCTGAAGACATGTCGTTCGGTCAGCGCCATTTGCACTCCGCTGCTATCTATCAGGAAGCTGTTGCCGGACACGGTAAATAAGCGGGCTGCCGGTTCTCTTTCCTGGACTCGGATTTTCAAAATATCGTTATTGTCGAAATAGATCTGCACATCCCTGATCCAGCTGTTTTTTCTGAGGATGGTTTCCATCTGCAGTAGGTTAAAAGATGATGTTTTTTTATTGTGCCAGTCTTTGAGTCCGTTATTTTCAAGCATGAGCACCAAATCTTTTTTATTGAGAAACCGCGCTTTAGCCCCCTCGTTAATTTCCACCTCCAGACCCCGGCAGCCAGTGGTGTTTTTAGAATTGATGGCAGCTACGAGCAGGGCCAGACCGGCACCACCCACCAGGCACCAGAGCATGACAGTGAAAAACTTCTTCAATGGGTTTTTTATATTCATTTATTTTTTAGTATTTGAGTAAGTGGAAACACCAACTCATCAATATCTCCTGCGCCTGCTGTGATCCAGACCGTCTGATTACCGGGATGCATCGCTTTGGCCCGCTCTAACACTTCCTGTTTTTGCATAATCTGCGCCGGGGCCCGTACCATTCTATTCAGTATCGTGGCACTGCTGATTCCTTCGATAGGTTGTTCCCTGGCCGGATACAGAGGCAACAAAATCACTTCATCCGCTTTATCCAGTGTTTCGGCAAAGGCATCCGCAAAATCTTTTGTGCGGCTGAACAAATGCGGTTGAAATACAACCAGCAGTTTCTTTTCCGGAAATAATTCCCGCGCACTGCTGATCAAAACCTCCAGTTCTCTTGGATGGTGTGCGTAATCATCCAGGTATACCGGACCTCCTCCCTGTACGTGGTATTCAAATCGTCTGCGCACGCCCCGGAAATTGTGCAGGGCGGGGATGATTTTTTCGCCGGCCAGTCCCAATTTGCGGCAAGCTGTTATAGCCGCAAGGGCATTTTCCACATTGTGCCAGCCGCCTACATTCAAACGCACGTCTTTCAAATGACCTTCAGAACCTTCTACATCAAAAACGTAATTTCCTTCCAGGATCCGGAGATTTCTCGAATACACATCGGCGTTATGATCGGTTAAATGATAACTGAGTTGCTGAATATCCGCTGCAGGCCTTGGAATTGGCAATCCGTGTTTCTGCACAAGCGTGCCACCGGATTTTATTTTTTTGGTAAACTCGATAAATGCCTGCTGTACAGCTTCTCCGGTTCCATATATATCCAGGTGATCAGCATCCATAGAACTAATCACAGCAATATCCGGGTGCAGCCTTAGAAAACTCCGGTCATATTCGTCGGCTTCCACGATGCAGACATCATTGCCCTGGCTCCAGAAATTGGTATTATAATTGGTGGAAATACCCCCGAGAAATGCATTCGACCCCAGTCCACTATCCCGCAGGATATGTGCAATCATGGTGCTGATGGTCGTTTTTCCGTGCGTACCGGCCACACAGATATTCCTCGTGTCGGCAGTGATTAGTCCCAGCACCTCACTTCTTTTCATCAGTTCGTATCCGTTGTCCCGGTAGAAATTCAGTAACCGGTTTCCCTTTGGAATGGCGGGGGTAATCACCACAAGCTGAACATCTTTCGGAATGCCCTCCGGATCGTCCTGGTAAGTGACCGGTATTCCTTCTGAAGCCAGGGCTTTCGTCAGAACCGTTTCTGTTTTATCATAACCACTGACCATTTTTCCATGGAAACGGAAATAGCGGGCCAGGGCACTCATGCCAATACCACCGATGCCGATGAAATAGATTTGATGTATATTTTTTAGATCAGCCATTCAACGATTTCAGAATTTCGTTTGCAATTTTCTCATCGGCATCCGTGATGGCCAGCTTACCGATGTTTTCCTTTAATATGTCCTGTTCCTCTTTATTTTTAACCAGCCGCAGGATTTCCAAAATGAGTTTATCTGCGGCGTCTTTGTCCGCGATCATGATGGCAGCATTTTTTTTGACCAGGTTCATGGCGTTCACCGTTTGGTGGTCTTCTGCTGCATGCGGATAAGGAATAAAAATCACGGGTTTTTTCACCGCACACAATTCATACAATACCGACCCTGAACGTGAAACCACCAGATCTGCAGCGGCATAAGCATATTCCATTTTTGAAATAAATTCACCCGTCCAGATCAGGTTGGATTCTACTGCGTGCACTGCAGCTTCCGCAGCGAAGGATTTTCCGGTTTGCCAGATCAGCTGTATCTGATTTTTGATCAGCAACGGGATTCCGGCATCGATGGCTTCGTTTATAGACCGGGCACCCAGGCTTCCCCCGGTAATCAAAACCGTCGTGTATTTGGGATCGAGCCCAAAGTAGAGAATACCTTCTTCCCTGGAAATATTGCCTGCCACAACCTGTTTGCGTACGGGATTGCCGGTATATATCAGTCGGGCAGGAGGAAAAAATTTCTCCATCTCATCACTGGCAGTAAAAATCCGGGTAGCTTTTTTCCCCAGCAGTTTATTGGATTTTCCTGCAAAAGAATTGGACTCATGGATAAACGTAGGGATACCTTTGGCCTGTGCATACCGCAGTACAGGAAATGTGCTGTACCCGCCCACACCGATTGCGGCTTGCGGTTTAAAGGAAGAGAAGATTGCCCTGACCTCCAAAAAACTCCTTATCAGTTTATAAGGTAGAGACAGGTTTTTTATCCAGGAACTTCTGTTATAACCGGCAATGTCTATTCCCCTGATGGAATATCCCGCTTCCGGGATTTTTTCCATTTCCATTTTTCCTTTAGCACCCACAAAAAGAATATCCATTTCCGGTTCTTTTTTTTTCAAAGCATTCGCTATCGCCAGGGCAGGGAAAATATGCCCGCCTGTACCTCCCCCGGCTATAATGATCCGCTTAGACAATTTGAAAATTTGGAAATTTGGAAATTTGGAAATTCAATACACAGCATTCCCTCTTCAGGGAATAACTTAAGCAACCATTTGACCATTTTATTTTCAAACTTTCAAATTTTCAAATTTCCAAATTCTCCTCCGCCTCTTCCTCCATCTCTGCCTCTTTTGCCTCGCCCTCAATTCTTTCCGCATTCCTGGCTACACTCAGAATGATCCCAATGGCCAGGCAGGTAAATAAAAACGAACTGCCGCCCATGGAAATCAGTGGCAGGGTCACGCCGGTAACCGGAAAAAGATTTACGTTCACTGCCATATTCGCAATAGCCTGGATCATCAGCGTAAAACTCAATCCCAGCGCCAGAAATGCACCGAAGGCGAAGGGACATTTTTTAAATATTCTGATACTCCTGAACAGGAAGACCAGGTAAATGAACATAATGAAGGCGCCGCCGATCAAACCATATTCTTCGATAATGATTGCATAGATAAAATCAGAATAGGGGTGCGGCAGAAAATTGCGCTGGCGGCTATTGCCCGGGCCCAAACCGATCCAGCCACCGTTGGCCACTGCAATTTTGGCCTGGTTCACCTGGTAGTTGTCGTCCTGTTTATCCGATCGGGTGCCATATATAAAATTCTCGACCCGGTTAATCCATGTGTCCACGCGTACAAACAAACGGGAATGGGTTGACGGCTGACGGGTGATGGTTGACGGTTCTGTCGTTTTGTGACGGATCACTGCAGCCATAACCAGGATTAAAACAGGAATCATGGTGACACCGAGGGTCAGTAAGAGATGTTTGCCACTGATCCTTCCGATGAACATTAGCATTATACAGGTTGCTCCGATAAGCAGCGCAGTGGAAAGATTGGCTGGTGCGATCAACAGGCAAACCACTGCCACCGGAAGAATCACTGGCAAAAATCCCTTTTTGAAATCTTTTATCTGTTCCTGTTTCCTGCTGAGCAACCGGCTGATATACATGATAAGGGCAAGCTTGGCCAGGTCAGAGGTTTGAAATGTCATATTCACTATGGGCAGGCGGATCCATCGGCTGCCTTCATTCAATTTCACTCCAAAAAACAGGGTGTAAAATAACAAGGGTATGGAAATGAGAAAAAGGATCTTTGCTACCCGCGCATAAATAATATAGTTGACCATATGGGCAAAGTATATAATCATGACTCCGGCGATAATAAAAGCAAATTGCTTAAACAGGTAGATTTCCGTGTTGCCTTTGTACATTTTATATGCCAGCAATCCGGTGGAGCTGTAAACGGCCAGCAACGAGACAAGGGCGAGCAGCACGACGACGGCCCAGATCACTTTATCTCCTTTGGTTCTTGAACCCAGGTGCTTAAAGGCCCGCATTTCTATCGTACTGTTGTCCTGCAAAATTTCAAATTTTCAATCTCTCAAATTTTCAAATTATTACAGATCTCTCACTGCTTCCTTAAACTGATTGCCTCTGTCTTCATAATTTTTAAACAAGTCAAAACTTGCACAGGCCGGGCTCAACAACACCACATCGCCCTTGGCCGCCAAATGAAAACTGCTTTTTACTGCTTCCCTGGCAGAAGAAGTATTCACAATCAGGGGAACGTCGTTTTGAAAAGCTTCATGGATCTTCCGGTTATCCGTTCCCATACATACAATAGCTTTTACTTTTTCCTTCACCAGGGGGCGTAACAGAGAATAATCATTGCCTTTATCGATACCGCCCAGAATCAGGATCACTGGTTTTTGCATGCTTTCCAATGCAAACCAGGTAGAGTTCACATTCGTCGCCTTACTGTCGTTGACGAATTCGACACCGCGCACCATGCTTACATATTCCATCCGGTGCTCCAACGACTCAAAACTTTGCACTGCTTCCCGGATCTTATCCTTTCGGATACCGATCGTCAGTGCGGCCAGTCCGGCAGCCATTGTGTTATATTGATTGTGAATTCCCTTCAATGCAAAATCATAAATACTCATCCTCAGGGTTTCGTTCCCTGTCTGAACACTCATTTGCCCGTTCCTGATAAAACCTCCCTGATTTGATTCCTTTTGCATAGTGTATGGTAATGGGTTAGACTGAAATGGGAAATCTTTCAAATGTTTCTGAATTACCGGATCGTCGGCACAGAAAATAAAAAAATCCGTTTTCGTCTGGTTTTTAATAATACTGAATTTGCTCCTGATATAATTTTCAAACTTGTATTCATACCTGTCCAGGTGATCCTCCGTGATATTGGTCAGAATGGCGATATCGGGTCTGAATGTTTTAATATCATCCAGCTGAAAGCTGCTGATTTCCGCGATATACCATTCCTTTGGATCTTCAGCTACCTGTTTCGCCATGGAAATGCCAATATTTCCAACCATTGCGCAATCCAGGCCACCATGTTTACAGATATGATATGCCAGGGAAGTGGTGGTCGTTTTCCCATTACTTCCCGTGATACCCAGGATCCGGCTCTTTCCTTTATGGCGGTATGCCAATTCGATTTCGCTGATCACCGGAATGCCTTTCGCCCTGATCTGTTTTACCAAAGAACTTTTTTCGGGTATGCCCGGACTCTTCATAACTTCATCTGCTTCCAATATGCGTTCTGTACTATGTCTTGCTTCTTCAAATTCAATTCCTTTTTCTTCCAGCTCAGATCGGTATTTCTCCGGTATTTTTCCCGCGTCAGAAACAAAAACGCTATAACCCTCTTTAACCGCCAGTATGGCCGCACCCACTCCACTTTCGCCGGCACCCAGGATCATTAATTTTATTGACATACATTTTACGCTTAACGCCTAACGCCTAACGCTTAACGCTGTAAACCGTCAACCGTCAACTGTCAACCGTCATCCTTAAAAAGGGCGGATTAAAGGTTTTTCAAAAGCATAGATAAATACTGCACCACAATAATATCAAACAGGTTTTTGCGACCGGACGGATTGGTTTTTCAGTAATATTTTATACTGCCCTATCTTATTTTAAGCGTTACGATCGCAAATACAACACATAAAATTGTCACTATCCAAAACCGTGTTACGATCTTACTCTCATTATATCCCAGTTTCTGGTAATGGTGATGCAGGGGGCTCATCAGAAAGATCCGCCTGCCTTCTCCAAACTTCCGTTTCGTATATTTAAAAAAACTCACCTGCAGAACCACACTTATGGTTTCAACCAGGAACACACCGCAAAAAATCGGTATGAGCAATTCTTTTCGTACAATCACTGCAAGAGCTGCAATGATTCCTCCTAGGGTCAGACTACCGGTATCGCCCATGAAAACGGTTGCCGGATAAGCGTTATACCAGAGAAATCCCAGGCAGGCTCCGATAAGCGCTCCGATAAAAATGGATAATTCACCCAGGTTGGGGATATACATGATGTTCAGGTATTCCGCAAATCGCAGATTTCCGCTGGCATAAGCGAATACCCCAAGACAAGCGCCGATGATGGCGCTGACCCCTGTGGCCAGCCCATCGATTCCGTCAGTTATATTTGCAGCATTTGAGATGGCTGTAATGATAAAAATTACAATCACGATATACAGGATCCATGTTGCACCCCGAAGCGGTGCTGGTAAGAGTTTGGAATAATTGAATTCATGGTTCTTGACAAAGGGAATCGTTGTAATGGGCTCCCTGGCTTCTACGAAAAGTTTTTCCTTGCCATCCAGCACAACTCTTTTCAATCCAACGGTATCGGTGGGTTTGTTATCCCCTACAAATTCCCGCCACACTTTGGTGTTGGTGTTGAAATAAAGGGTTGCCGCGACAACGAAACCTAGAACCACCTGCCCGAGTATTTTAAACCAGCCAGCCAGTCCGTCTTTGTCGCCTTTTTTATATTGAATGCCCTGATTTTGTGCAATTTTTTTGGCCCGGAGTTTCAGGTAATCGTCAATGAATCCGATCATGCCCATCCAAAGTGTGCTGAATATCATCAGACGGATATAGGCTTTATTCAGATTGGCCAGCAGGAAAGTGGGTATCAATATAGCGAGGATAATGATTATTCCCCCCATGGTGGGTGTACCCTTTTTCTGTTGTTCCCCTTCAAGGCCCAGTTCACGCACACTTTCACCCACCTGCAGATTCTGCAGATAGTTGATCAGTCTTCTTCCATATAACATCGTAATCACCAGGGAAAGAATAACGGCGAGTAATACGCGAAACGTGATGAACTGGAACAATGTTCCGCCGGGTACTTTGATACCTGCCGTTTTTAAATAATCAAATAGATGATACAACATGTTGTTGATCGGTCTGTTTAAAACTGATAACGGGACGTTTCCCAATACTACTTATCCAGCAATTCAAAAATTTCCCTGAGTACCGCTTTATCATCGAACGGGTATTTTACGCCCTTGATTTCCTGATATTTTTCATGTCCCTTGCCCGCCACCAGCACGATGTCTGCGGACTGGGACAAACTCACAGCTGTTTTAATCGCTTCCTTTCTATCACTTATTGACACAAATTTTTTCCTGGCTGCCGTGTTCAGTCCTGTCTCCATGTCCCTTAATATCGCATCGGCCTCTTCAGATCTTGGATTATCAGAAGTAAACACCACCCTGTCACTCAGTTGACAGGCCACTTCCCCCATAATGGGACGTTTGGTCTTATCGCGGTCGCCACCACAACCAACAACAGTGATAATGCGCTCATCATTCCGGCGGAGTTTGCGGATGGT
>JBGPBW010000003.1:0-52950 GCA_041481385.1 Puia sp. | reverse complement strand
CAGTAAAGAAACCAACAGCCAGCACTGAAAGAATTAGCGGAATACAGCCCACGGCAAATGCGTAGCGCCACTGCGTTACATAATACGTGAGCAGACCGGCTGAAAAAATACCAATGGGAATGGAGATGGATAAAATGCCGAGTAATACCGCTCTTTGTTTTTCCTGATATCCTTCAGAAATCAGCATGGTGGTTATAACGAGCACTCCTCCGATACCGAAGCCTGAAAAAAAACGACAGGCAACAACCATAAACCAGGTGGGGGAAAGTCCGGTCAGTACCGTAAACAGGCCATAACAAAGAGTTGCGTAAATAAAGGATTGTTTCCGGCCCAGTGTATCACAAAAAATACCCCAGATGATTCCGCCGGCCGTCCAGCCAAAAATAAAAACTGCATTGATTGTGGCGCTGATGTTATCTGTATTTTGCCCCGCTGAACCATGTAACAGGTCATTGATTGCATCGGGCAAATACACGGACATCAGGGTAGAAACGGTTCCGCCAAAAAGGCTGCTGAAAAAACAAATCAGAAATAAAGCCCGTTTTGATTTTCGGACACTGCCAGGATTTGATAAAGCGAACGCTGTCGATGCCTGCATGATATTTTATTTGAACAGTTCTTCTCCTTTTCGGACCATTGCGTCTTTGGGGCGATCGTATCCAATCGTAACCAACCTGGAAGCGAGTTTCTGATAATAAGCCGGATCTTCCGGGCAATATGTTCCCATTCCATCCACATAGCGGTTATACAAACAGAACAATGCGGCGATCAATACGGTATCATGAATTTCCCGGTCAATGGCACCTGCTCTTTTTGCACGCTCTATATGTTCCGGTAAAACGGCTTTGCCACTTTCCTGAACTTTCGAACCAATAAGCAAGAGAGCCTTCATCTTTTCGGATACCGGTGCATGCCCGGGATCATGATACACTTTGTCGAGCAGGTCCTGACTACCACCCAAGGCAATCACCGTGGCTGCATGTGCGTTTGTGCAGTACCGGCAATTGTTTTTGAAAGAGACGATGGTTGCAATCAATTCCCTTTCCATTGCCGTTAATGTATTTTCTCCACGCAGCAGAATCTGAGTGAGCTCACGAATGGGCGCAGCGGTATCCGGCCGGTTTTCCAACAGTCCGGTTATGCCCGGAAGCGGATTGTTCAATTGAATATATGCCATGTGCTTTATGGTTTATATTGAGTGGTGTTGGGATGAAATTGTTTCCATGAATGCCAGAATTCCTGATAGGCAGCCACAGTATCCAACTGGAAATCTTTCAGAGATCCGCTGATGCAATGGCCCGCGGTGTTCCAGATAGAATGGGTGCCCGAATCGGTAAGCAGGTCAGCCACTTTATCCTGAATAAAGAACAGTGTTCGTCCCTGCAGGCTCCGGCTATAAGCGTGAAAACTAACCGTATCTTTTTCGAGTAACAGCAATACGGGAAATCGTCCGATTGTGTCCTGGATGAAGAAATCGCTCAGCAGGTCGTTCCAGTCATATGCTTTTTCAAGACCCTTGATTTTTATCCCGACAATCCAGGATTTCATTTTCCAGGAAGCTGAATCCCTTTTCTCCAGGTGACTCTTTACCGTCCCTTTATCATAGTCAGCCAGATCATCATAATCTTTTTGAAAATTGCTGTCTGCCTGCATAATGGTTGAACCCGGATGATAGCGCAACCAGGAAGCCAGGGAAGCCTGACGTGAAGGAATTTCAACCAGTTGGCTACCCTTTAAAGGACCTGCGATCGCACGGCCCGTGGCCTGCTGCCACCAGCTCTTCGTGGTTATGTCTTCAAACATGGCATTGAAATGATCCATGCCGACCAGACGGAAAGTTTCCGGCTTCCCGTTTACCAATGGACTGTATACCCGGCCTGTGCGGCATACCGTGCAGTAAGTAACCATAACCGGCTCATTCCCCACCGTATCCCTTACCTGGTGGTGATAACCGATAAGCTGAATGGGGTAGGCCCTGGCCTCTCCATTTATTTCGATGCCAATCACAAGTTTATTACTATCGATGGTATTCAGGCCAGTCCCGGAAAAGTCTTTTATTGCCGGCTGATAAAACATTTTATCCGCTTCAAAACGGAAGTTGAAAAAGAAGAAAATAATCCCATATAATATTAGAAAAACAGAAAGCAGGATTTTCGGCAGTATCTTCTTTGCGGTAGCAATCCGGAAAAAAGGACCGGCAATCAGGATAAGTCCGGCAATACGGAACAGCCATTTATATTTTTCAATAAAGAATGCCCAGTTGATGCTGTCAGACTGCTGACTGCCCGGAAATGGCATGATAAAATAAACGCGCAATATTTCTGTAAGTAATAACAGAATTATGCCGATTATTAATAATAATCGAGACATGGATGGTATTTTAAAAAATGACAGGGATCGACAAATGTGGATCAGGACCAGTGTTGTGGGGGCTTAACGGCGGCATCGATTTGAGGGTCTGAGAAATAGATCTGATGGTGTGAATGATATACAACAATTACATTTTCAAATTTCCCAATTTCCAAATTTGCAAATTGTTTTAAGTAATCACTGCCACCGAAGTTTTTTTGTGTTTGGGAACCTGAGGAATTTTTACTGCTGCTCGTCAGGCCACTGGCTCCGTTTCCAAATTCGGTTTTCGCTTTTTTCAAAATCATTTTACGGATATCGGGCACACATAGTATAACCAGGTTTCCCTCTGTAACCTTACGTTTGACCAGCTTGTAGGTTTTGCCCTGGAAATTAATTTCCCCATTTATTCGTTCAAACCGGGTTTGTTCGATTTGATATGGGTTATTCAGGGGAATCGTCAGGGAGAGCAGTTCGGATTCATCGTATTGATTCATATCCAGACGGGATTCCATAGCAACATCCGATTTCCGCTCAGCATAGTAAAACCAGGCACGGTAACCCACCATGTTAAACAGAAGGATCAGGAGTAGAAATATAGAAGCGTATTTTCTCAAAGCGTTGTTAGTGTGGTAAATATAGGAATTATTCGAATAATTCCTGATCAGAAAAAATTAAATGTCATTCTGTCCGAACCTCTGGATTTTGGAGGCTGATGAATAAGTTGTTCTAAAATCCGGTGAGCATAATAATTTCATATCTTGATGAACTAACTTATTGTCATGAAAATCAATCCAGCCGCCGGTAAACTGCCGGACCCATCCACATTAGTCAATATCCCGAGACTGATTACTGCTTATTATGCCCAGCAACCAGATGTATCCAACCCTGCACAAAAAGTGGCGTTTGGAACTTCAGGACACAGGGGATCTTCGTTGTCCAATTCGTTCAACGAATGGCATATCCTCGCAATAACCCAGGCTATCTGTATGTACCGGAAGTTGAATGCTATTGAAGGACCTCTTTTTCTGGGCATTGACACGCATGCATTGTCGGAACCTGCTTCAGTAACGGCCCTTGAAGTTCTTGCAGGCAATGAAGTGGAAGTTATGATCGCGGAAAACAATGAATATACACCCACTCCGGCCGTTTCTCATGCCATTCTCAATTACAATAAAGACAAAAAAACAGGCTTGGCCGACGGCATCGTGATAACCCCCTCGCATAATCCGCCCGATGACGGTGGTTTTAAATATAATGCAACGCATGGCGGACCCGCGGGTACGGATATCACTTCATGGGTTGAGAAAAAAGCGAATGAATTTCTGGAAAACAAACTCAAAGGCGTTATAAGAATGCCATATGAAAAAGCGCTACGTGTTGCGACCACGCATCGTTTTGATTATATAGGCAGTTATGTGGATGACCTCAAAAATGTACTCAACGTGAACACCATCCGAGATTCAAAAATCTGCGTTGGCATCGATCCGCTGGGCGGAGCCGGTGTTCATTACTGGGGGCCGATAGCGGACCGTTATAATCTGAACCTGCATATCGTAAACAAATATGTAGATCCGACTTTTCGATTTATGACGGTGGACTGGGATGGAAAAATCCGAATGGACCCTTCATCTTCCTATGCTATGCAAAGTTTGATCGCGATGAAGGACCGCAATTTTAATATCTCTGCTGGCTGTGATACGGATCACGACCGTCATGGTATAGTTACTAAGAGTGTGGGGCTGGTTCCTCCCAACCACTATCTCGCTACCTGCATTTTTTATTTGTTGCAAAACCGGCCCGGCTGGAAAAAAGACATTGCAATCGGGAAAACCCTTGTCAGCAGCCGGATGATTGACCGTGTAACTAAAAAACTAAATCATCCTTTATATGAAGTGCCCGTCGGATTCAAATGGTTTGTGGACGGACTGTTAGATGGTTCCCTCGGATTTGTTGGCGAAGAAAGTGCGGGTGCCAGTTTTTGCCGTCTCAATGGCGAAGTTTGGACTACAGACAAGGACGGATTCATACCGGCACTGCTTGCTGCGGAAATGACCGCAACTATTGGAAAAGATCCTGGTGAAATATATAAGAGTCTCGCGGATGAACTGGGAGAGTCTACGTACGACAGAGTAGAAGCAGCTGCCACTCCGGAACAAAAAGCGAAACTTGGAAAGCTGAATCCGGATCAGATTACCCAGAAAACCATGGCCGGTGAAAAAATTACCAGCGTATTGACCAGGGCGCCGGGAAACAATGCATCCATCGGCGGTCTCAAACTGGAAACAGAAAATGGCTGGATCGCCGCGAGACCTTCCGGAACCGAAAATATCTACAAGATTTATGCTGAAAGTTTCCGCGGAAGGGATCACCTGAACGAGATGCTTCGGGAAGCACAGGTAATTGTGGATGCAGCATTAAAATAATTATTAATGATTAATGATCAAGTATTAATTAAATTTCATAATAGCTAATCATTAATAATTAATAATTAATCATTGATGTGAAATATCTAAAAGTTCTATACATACAGGTGCTCATCGGCATGTCCCTGGGTATCCTGACCGGTTGGTTATTCCCTTCTTTCGCACCTGTTGCCAAACTGATCGGTGATACTTTTATCAATATGATCCGCATGATCATCGCTCCGGTGATATTTTGCAGCATCGTGACCGGTATTGCGGGGGCAGGAAGTATGAAAAAAGTGGGCAGGGTGGGGATTAAGGCGCTTGTGTATTTTGAAATTGTTTCTTCGCTTGCATTGGTAATCGGACTGATCGTAGCCAATTTGGTCAGGCCGGGTGCAGGTGTGTCGCATTCAGCCAGCCAAAACAACCAGGTTGCTGAGATTGCCCGCCAGGCTGAATCATTCAACTGGGGTGAATTCATTTCGCATATCGTACCTTCTAATATTTTCGACTCATTCGCCCGCGGAGATATTTTGCAGATATTATTTTTCAGTGTTTTGTTCGCCATTGGGTTAAAGCAAATAGGTGCAGGAAGTATATCGATGATTGCAGGGCTAAATAGAATTAATGAAGTCACTTTTAATATCCTGAAGATGATCATGAAGCTCAGCCCGTTCGGAGCTTTTGGCGGGATGGCTTATACCATCGGTAAATTTGGATTTGCAAGTCTTTTTGTTTTGGGTAAATTAATGGCCTGTTTTTATTTAACCGGCCTGCTTTTTATTTTTATTATACTTAATGGCATTTGCTGGTTTTATGGATTTAGTCTGTGGAAACTACTTGCCTATATCAAGGATGAAATCCTGATTGTTTTTAGTGCCAGCAGCAGTGAAGCCGGTCTTCCTTCAGTGATGCAAAAACTGGAAGCCGCCGGATGTGAAAAGGAAGTCGTAGGCTTAGTGATTCCCACAGGATATAGTTTTAACCTGGATGGTACAACAATTTACCTCAGTATGAGTGTGATCTTTCTTGCACAGGTTTTCGAAATTGATCTGAGTCTCGGGCAGCAACTGGTTATTATCGGAATCCTGCTGATCACCAGTAAAGGTGCAGCAGGAGTTACGGGTAGCGGTTTTATCGTATTGGCCTCCACGTTAACCGCGATGAAAGTGATCCCTATTGAAGGTCTGGCTCTTTTAATCGGCGTGGACCGATTTATGAGCGAGGGCAGGGCGTTGATCAATTTTGTTGGTAATGCCGTAGCCACAGTAGTGATTTCAAAATCGGAACAGGCCATAGACGAAGATAAATATCATCGCCTGGTCGAAAAAAAAGTGGCGATATCCATTGGTTCGCAAAATCGATGATTATCCGTCAGAGCCTTCCTTGTCAGCGGGATAATGAATACCTGCGACTGACCGGATCCTGTCCATTGTTTCCATAATGAGCAGACTGTCGGCATGAGTCATCACGGGACTTTCTATTAAACCCTTACGAAGGCACTCACCCACGTGCCGCGCTTCATACTGATACCCGGCTCCTGATTCTTTATGAACGGGAATCAATCGTTTCGTTTCTTCTCTTCCGGAAAATAATTCAATATTTGCACTGGGTGCATAAAAGCGACTGGTGAGCCGCACCCTGTTTTTTGTTCCCCCGATATCAGCTTCCGTTCCGAGATTGGAAGTCAGAGAAGAAAATAGTTGGGCCATGGCCCCGTTTTTATATTTGAAAAGAGCGGCACATTGTTGGTCAACACCTTCAGGCGAAGGTGTCATGGACGCTTCAATGGTATCCGGTCTGCCCAGAACGGATAACACAAAAAAAACATTATAAATTCCGATGTCCAACAGGCTGCCTCCGCCCAGCGCCGGATCATATAGACGCGGTGGTACAGGTTCCTGGGGAATGAATCCAAAATCAACAAGCACATTCCTGATTTCACCGAGTTCTCCGGTGTCAATCAACTCCCTGAGCTTCTGATATTGCGGAAGAAACTTGGACCAGAGCGCTTCCATCAGGAACACCCGGTATTTCCTTGATGTATCCACCATTTCCTGTGCCTGTCGCAGGTTGATGGCAAGGGCCTTTTCACACAACACAGCTTTTTTATGTTTCAAACAAAGCAGGGTATGCTCATGATGCAGCGCGTGTGGCGTAGCCACATAAATCACATCCACTTCCGGATCCGCAACGAGTTCCTCATAACTGCCATACACATGCGGAGCCGGGAATTCTTTTGCAAATGCCCTGGCATCTTCAATCTTACGCGCACCCAACGCCATCAATTGAGCATCCTGCACCATGGCCAGATCGGCAGCGAATTTACGGGCTATCCGGCCACAACCTAAAATACCCCAGCGTATAAGATCCATTATCGAAAATTTATGACAAGTTAAGCCATTCGGAAAATAATTGTTCCCGCAAAGTGGGATTAATTGTCAATTGTCAATTCTGAAATATGCAAACCAGAAGCATCAGATACAGTTATTTACCGATAACAATTGACAATTGACAATTATCTTTGCAGGCTTTGTGCGTTGATATGACTAACTGGAAAGAAACTGAAGTATATAAAACGATCTGGCTGGCGATTCCCATTATCATGGGTGAACTAGCCCAGATGTCACTTCATTTGATTGACACTGCCATGGTCGGGGCCATCAGTTACAAACATCTGGCTGCAGCTGCACTCGTTATGACAGCAGCCAATATCCCATTCATAATTGGTATTGGCATGACGATTTCGGTATCTCAGATGGTCTCTATGGCGAACGGACGGTGTGACAATCAGCTAATCTCTCATTACCTGTTCAATGGTTTTCTCCTATGCACCATATTCGCCCTGCTCATTTCAGGCGGATTGGTCTTTGGAAGAAATATTTTAAAACATCTCGACCAGGATCCTGAAGTCGTTCAACTGGCGCTTCCTTTTATGACCCTCGTGGGCCTGTCGGTCATTCCCATGCTGTTATTCATGACACTGAAGCAATTTACTGACGGTCTTGAGTATACGAAAACAGCCATGATGCTCTCCATCGCGGCCATGCCGGTAAATATATTCCTGAACTGGTTACTCATCTATGGTCACTGGGGTTTTCCCCGTCTTGAACTGCTGGGTGCAGGTTATGCCACCCTGATCACCCGCACCCTGATATTTGTTGTGCTGGCCCTTATTGTTTTGAAACACCGCACATTCAGCCGGTTTATCGCGGTTCGTGAAAACCAATGGAGATACAGCCTGAAAACGATTCGGGATCTTTTGCGAATTGGCATTCCCAGCAGCATGCAACTGGGTGTGGAAGTGTGTGCTTTTGCTGTTTCGGGAATCATCATTGGTACCATCGGCGCTGTTTCCCAGGCAGCCCATCAGATCGCCCTGAGCTGTGCGGCATTTACGTTCATGGTTTCTATGGGATTATCACAGGCGGGATCAATCCGCGTGAGCAATGCGTATGGCAGGGGAGACTGGAAAAAAATCGGCATCATTGGGAAGACAACACTGATCATCGCACTTATTTATGGTTCCTTTTGTGGAATATGTTTTATTATGTTCCGGGATCAGTTGCCGCTGATTTTTAATGAGAATACAGATGTGGTTCGATTATCTTCCCTGTTGTTATTATTTGCTGCTGTTTTTCAAATCTCTGATGCGACTCAGGCCACGGGAGCTGGTTTGCTTCGAGGGATAAAAGACGTCAAGGTACCCACGGCGCTGATTACTATAGCGTATTGGGTAATCGGGTTGCCGGTAGGCTGGCTATTTGCATTTAAATACCATATGGGGGCTGCCGGTATGTGGCTGGGCCTGATCATCGGTCTTACGCTGGCTGCTGTGTTTCTGGGAATACGATTTCTGCGCATGGCAAAAAAACATAATCCGGTACCTGCATTGTAGTTCAGGTTTTGATAATACTCAATCCCAAATTCAGGTCTTCGATCAGGTCGTCAATATATTCTATCCCAATGGAAAGTCGGAGCAGGTTAGCCGGGCTTTTTGGCGTATTTCCCTCTGCAGAACGCCGGTGTTCAATCAGACTTTCCACACCACCCAGACTGGTTGCGTGTTTAAAGAGTTTCATGCTGCCCGCAAACTGAAGGGCTTTTTTTTCTCCTCCCGTCATGGCAATAGAAATCATGGACCCAAATTGGCCGTTCATCTGGCGTTTGGCAATTTCGTGGTTTGGATGTCCTGGCAGACCCGGATAAAATACATCCTCCACCAAGCGCTGGGTCTTGAGAAAAACCGCAATAGCTGCTGCGTTTTTAATTTGCCGCTCAAGTCGGATTGAAAGCGTTGACAGGCTGCGATTCAACAGCCAGCAGTCAAACGGGGATGGCACAGCGCCACCTATTGTTTGATATTCCCTGATCTTTTCCGTCAGGGTATTTTTCTTTTTCGCTATGATGCAACCGCCGAGTACATCTGAATGCCCTCCGAAAAATTTTGTAGAGGAATGGAATACAAGATCGACACCCAGTTCAAGAGGTCTTTGTATCAGCGGTGTGGTCCATGTATTGTCACAACCAATGAGTACCCCCTTCGCCGAGGCGATTCTGCAAACCTGCGCGATGTCTGTAATTTTCAACAGCGGATTGGAAGGTGTTTCAATAATGATCAGGCGGGTATTTTTCTGAATTGCCTTTTCAAGACTTGTTGTATCGGTCATGTCAACTTCAGTATAGGATATCTTCCATTTAGGTAAAATGGATTTGACCAGGTAAGCAATTCCGTGATAACAGTCATCAGGTATGATCACATGGGTATCGGGCTCCAACACATTTTGTACCAGGGCCATGGCCGCCGCCATGCCCGAAGGGAATGCAAAAGCTTCTTCCCCACCTTCCAGCAAGGCAAGTTTCGCTTCCAGACTGCGCCTGTTGGGATTGTCCCATCTTGTGTAGATATATCCTTTTCCACCAATATTTCCCGCTTCGTCCCGTTCAAATGTAGTCGAAACGTGTATCGGACTCATTACGGAACCAATCTGATCGTCTATATGACCCCCATGTACAGAGAGCGTATCAAAATGCATTGACTTTTATTTTAAAGGTAATGAATTCGGAGATTAAGGCTGGAAGCGGGAGGCTTTGAGCATAAGCCTACTACCTCAGATCAGGCAGACTGACAATAAATGTGGATCCTTTCCCGGGAGAACCCGCTGCCTGTATGATACCCTGATGTTTTTCAACAATTTTTTTGCAGATGGATAAACCAATACCTGTCCCTTCAATTTCGTGGTAACTGTGCAGCCTTTTGAATACAACAAAAATATCTTCTGCATATTGCTGGTCGAAACCCATGCCATTATCACGAAAAATAATATTATAATTGTCCCTGGCTGAGTCAAAATTTTTAACCAGATTCAGACCTTCCACGTGTTCGCACCAGATCTCTATATGAGGATATATCCCCGGACGCGCAAATTTTATGGAATTGCTGATCAGGTTCTGAAACAATTGCCTGATTTGTGTGGGTATAACTTTCAGATGGGGGAGAGGTGCAGTTTTAATTACTGCTCCCGTTTTCTTTATTTCTATCTCCAGGTCGGAAATTACTTCGGAGAGCAGTTCACTTAAACTGACCATTTCAAACTGAGCGATGGTTTGGGTATGACGTGAATAGGTCAGCAGATCATTGATGAGTAACTGCAAACGTCCGGTAGCTTTATTTATTTTTTCAAGATGGCCCCGCAGCGTTTCCGGTTCATCCCTGCCCAGGCCACTACTAACCAGGTTATTAAACAAAAGGATTTTCCTCAGCGGCTCCTGAAGATCATGAGATGCCACAAAGGCAAAACGGTCCAGTTCATCGTTGATTTCCTTTAATTCGTTGTTGTTCTTAATAAGTTGCTGATTCAAAGATTTGACGCGTTCTTCTGAAATTCTCCTTTCATGAATTTCCGATTCCAGTGAGGAATTGATTGCCCTGAGTTGTTCCTCCTGAATAATGAGTTCCCGTGTCTTTTGATATAATTCTACAAATACGCCCACTTTAAGGCGCAGAAGAGCGGGATCAACTGGTTTATGGATATAATCAACACCGCCTATTTTAAATCCTTCGAACATCAGGTCTTCCCCGAACCGATGGGCGGTGATGAATATAATGGGTATGTGTTTCAAACGGTCCCGCTCATAAATGAGTTGGGCAGTCTCAAGACCATTCATCTGGGGCATTTGGACATCCATTAAGATTAATGAAAAATCCTGATCTTTTAAGAGGAGTTTTAAAGCAGCTTTGCCGGAATTTGCTTTTACAATCCGATACCCTTCATTTTCCAAAATACTTTCAATGGATAAAAGATTATCCTCACGGTCGTCCACCACCAGAATTTTGGCCTCAGGAATGGGCGCTTTGTTTCCAACATGCGATGCGGATTCGATAGTTCTCATGTATTTTATTTATAAAGCCAAACGCGCATAAGGGATAATAGCTGATCTATCTTGACCGGTTTGGTGATATAATCCGACGCACCGGCGTCAATACATTTTTCCCGGTCTCCCTTCATGGCTTTGGCTGTAACAGCAATAATGGGCAGATTATTGTTTTTATGTTCCCGCCTGATTTTCTGGGTAGTTTCATAACCATCCATTTCCGGCATCATAATGTCCATAAGCACCATGTCAACATGATTATTTTCGCTTAACGTGTCAATGGCTTCCTGACCGCTTTCTGCAGTAATTACTTTCATATTATACCTTTCAAATGCTGTAGTGAGCGCGAAAAGGTTTCTGACATCGTCGTCAACAATCAAAACAGATTTGTTGGTCAGGATATCTTCGCGGGATCTGAGGTTTTCGATAATCTTTTTTTGTTCCGGTAACAAATCCCTGTGATTGAGGTGCAGATGCATAACCACTTCTTCAAAAAGCAGATCCAGTGAGTTTAAATCTTTCAAAAGAATCCGGTTAGCATATTGTTTGAGCTGGGTTTTTTCCCTTGATGTAAAATCTTTGGCCGAATAAATGAGTATCGGGGTGATCTGCAATTTTTTAATTTCATTGATTTCGATTATAATTTCCATTCCGGGGACATCGGGAAGTAAATAATCCACAATGATGCAGTCGTAACTATTTTCTCTGATCAAACGTAACCCCTCTTGTCCTTTAGACGCTATTTGTATTTCGAGCAGTTCTTCATTTTCCAGCAACTTCGCGATCTGGGATGATTGAAATACATTGTCTTCAATAAGCAAAAGTCTTTTGGGCTTATGATTATGATAATATTGGATATCATCAAACAACAGATTGAGTGACTCGTTTTTCAATGGTTTCAAATTAAAGCTCCTGGCTCCACGTTGCATACCCAGTAATTTGTTTTCCTCCCCTGATATCAGGTGTACGGGGATATGCCTGAAATTGATATCGTTTTTAAACAGATCCAGAATTCGCCATCCGCTGGCATCCGGCAGCTTAACATCAAGCGTAACTGAGATGGGATTAAATTTATTCACAAGCATAAAGACGTCTCCAAAACCGGTTGCCACCACTGCCTTCATCCCTCTCTCATGAGCTTTTTCGATGATGATTCGCGCAAACCGGATATCATCTTCAATGATCAACACCACATCACTGCCATCTCCGATCAGGTTCCGGTCGTCTCCCGTATCGTTGATGATTTCATTTATTACATCCAGATCTCTTGTTTCCGGAAGTTTCACCGTGGGTACCGATTGAATAGATGAATCATCATTGTCCTGGGTCAGTAGTTTATATTCGCTGATGGTTAAACTGCTTTGTTTTTCTTTTTTGACGTGATTGGGATTGTATTCAAGAGGAAGGAATAAGGTGAACTGACTGCCTTGCCCTGCTTCACTGTCCAATTCAATTAAGCCGCCCAACAAATCCGCCAGTCCGCGACTTATGGATAGTCCAAGACCGGTGCCTCCATATTTCCGGCTTGTTGATCCTTCCGCCTGCTGGAAGGCTTCGAAAATGATATTCTGTTTGTCTTTTGAAATTCCGATACCGGTATCCCTGATTTCAAAACCGACAACTTTTTTAGCATTGTCCAGGCTGGCGGTTTTTTGTTTCCAGTTAAGTTTCGCTTCATAAATACGCAGATTGACTTCACCTTTTTCAGTAAACTTGAATGCATTAGACAGCAGATTCTTCAAAATCTGGTTTAGCCGCTGAATATCAGTTTCGAGGCTGTCTGGCAGATTTTCATCCACTTCTATAGCAAAACGGAGGTTTTTACTTTCGGAAACATGTTTAAAAGTAGTTTCAACAAAAGATGTGATTTCACTGAGTTTTACATTTATGAAATCTGTAGAAATATATCCGGATTCAATTTTTGAGAGGTCAAGGATGTCATTAATAAGTTGGATCAGGTCATCTCCGCAGCTATGGATGGTTTTTGCATAACGAACCTGTTTTTCAGAAAGGTTACCCTCCCTGTTTTCAAACAACTGTTGTGCAAGTATTAATAGTGAATTCAGCGGAGTTCTTAATTCATGGCTCATATTTGCCAGGAATTCAGATTTGTATTTTGAAGTAAGCTGCAATTGGGCTGCTTTTTCTTCCAGCGATTTCCTGGCCTCTTCCACTTCGTTGTTTTTATCTTCCACTTCTTCTTTTTGTTTGGCAAGCAGATGGGCTTTATCCTGCAATTCTTCATTGGTACGCCTCAGCTCGTCTGTCAGGGACTGGGATTGTTCCAGCAGTTCTTCGGTCCTGGAATTCGTTTCGATGGTATTCAGTACGATACCGATGCTTTCTGTAAGCTGGCTCAAAAAATCAAGATGGGTTTCATTAAAGGGTTCGAAGGAAGCAAGTTCAATGACCGCCTTGATTTCAGTTTCAAATAATACCGGCAGTACGATTACATTTACAGGAGTGGAATTACCCAGGCCTGACTGGATCTTAATATAGTTTTCGGGTACATTAGACAATAGAATTCTTTCTTTTTCAATAGCACACTGGCCGACAAGACCCTCGCCCAGTGAAATTTCCTTTTGCAAATTCATATCTTTCTCATACGCGTATGCTGCAAACAATTTCAGGCGTTGATTCTGCATGTTTTCGTTTTGTTCGAGAATGTAGAACATGCCCTGCTGTGCATTCACTACCTGGGCCAACTCGGATAATATCCTGCGTGTTACTGTATTCAGGTCTTTCTGTCCCTGCAGCATTTGTGTGAACTTTGCGAGATTCGATTTCAGCCAGTCCTGTTCCTGGTTTCGCAGTGTAGTCTCTTTCAGATTTGCAATCATCTGGTTGATGGTATCTTTCAATTCTTCCACTTCACCCTTTGCTTCCACCCGGATCATTTGGGTAAGATCTCCCTTTGTTACCGCGGATGCCACTTCGGAAATTGCGCGTACCTGTGTGGTTAAATTTTCTGCGAGCTGGTTTACATTTTCTGTCAGATCTTTCCAGGTCCCTGATGCTCCCGGTACGCTGGCCTGTCCACCGAGTCGACCATCTACACCTACTTCGCGGGCAACAGTGGTTACCTGATCTGCAAATACCGCCAGGGTATCAATCATCTCGTTGATCGTATCCGTGAGCTGGGCTACTTCGCCGCGCGACACGATAGATAATTTTTGTTTCAGGTTTCCGGTTGCAACTGCGGTAACCACTTTGGCAATACCCCTCACCTGGTTGGTGAGGTTGGAGCCCATCATATTTACTGAATCCGTCAAATCCTTCTATGTACCACCAACACCCTGAACCTGCGCCTGTCCGCCCAATTTTCCTTCGGTACCCACTTCGCGGGCCACGCGGGTCACTTCATAAGCAAATGAATTCAACTGGTCAACCATCGTGTTGATGGTATTTTTTAAATCCAGTATTTCTCCTTTTACATCAATAGTTACTTTTTTTGAAAGGTCGCCGGAGGCCACGGCTTTAGTCACTTCCGCAATATTTCTTACCTGTGATGTGAGATTACCGGTCATTTGATTTACGGAATCCGTAAGGTCTTTCCAGGTACCTGCCACACCAGGCACAAAGGCTTGTCCGCCCAGTTTCCCGTCTGTCCCAACTTCCCGGGCCACCCGGGTAACTTCTGATGCGAACGCACGCAACTGATCCACCATGGTGTTAAGGGTTTCCTTTAACTGAAGTATCTCTCCGCGCACATCCACGGTAATTTTTCGGGACATGTCTCCATTAGCGACCGCTATGGCGACATCCGCAATATTCCTTACCTGTGCCGTAAGATTACCTGCCATCTGGTTCACCGAATCCGTCAGGTCTTTCCAGGTTCCCGCAACACCTGGAACATTTGCCTGTCCGCCGAGTTTCCCTTCCGTTCCCACCTCACGGGCCACACGGGTTACTTCAGAAGCAAATCCACGCAATTGTTCCACCATGGTGTTGATGGTGTTTTTCAATTCCAGGATTTCGCCTTTTACATCTACTTCAATTTTCCGGGAGAGGTCTCCGTTAGCGACGGCTGTTGTGACTTCTGCAATATTTCTTACCTGCGATGTGAGGTTGGATGCCATTTTATTTACTGAATCAGTAAGGTCTTTCCAGAGTCCTTCTACTCCCGGCACATCTGCCTGGCCGCCCAGTTTTCCTTCAGATCCCACTTCCCGCGCCACACGGAATACTTCTGATCCGAAAGAGTTGAGCTGGTCCACCATTGTGTTGATCGTGTCTTTCAATTCCAGGATTTCACCTTTTACATCCACCGTGATTTTTCGGGAAAGGTCACCGCGGGCGACCGCCGTTGTTACTTCCGCAATATTCCTCACCTGGCCGGTCAGATTGGATCCCATTTGATTTACTGAATCCGTAAGGTCTTTCCAGGTGCCGCCAACACCCTGTACCTTAGCCTGCCCCCCCAGTTTTCCTTCCGTACCGACTTCCAGGGCTACCCTGGTTACTTCAGATGCGAAAGAATTTAGTTGATCCACCATCGTGTTGATGGTCTTTTTTAATTCCAGAATTTCCCCTGCAACATCAACTGTGATTTTTTTGGAAAGATCTCCATTGGCTACGGCAGTGGTTACTTCTGCAATATTTCTTACCTGTGCCGTAAGATTGGATCCCATTTGATTTACAGAATCCGTAAGGTCCTTCCAGGTTCCGCCTACACCCTGTACCTTAGCCTGTCCCCCCAGTTTTCCTTCCGTACCCACTTCAAGGGCTACCCTTGTTACTTCCGAAGCAAAAGAATTCAACTGGTCTACCATGGTGTTGATGGTATTTTTTAATTCCAGGATTTCTCCTTCTACATCCACGGTAATTTTTTTGGACAGATCTCCATTGGCGACCGCTGTGGTCACATCTGCAATGTTCCTCACCTGCCCGGTGAGGTTCGACGCCATCTGATTCACTGAATCCGTCAGGTCTTTCCATACGCCGCCTACTCCTTTTACCGTAGCCTGGCCGCCCAACTTACCTTCAGAACCTACTTCCCTTGCCACACGGGTCACTTCAGCAGAGAAGGAATTCAACTGGTCTACCATCGTGTTGATGGTATTTTTAAGTTCCAGGATTTCTCCTTTTACATCCACGGTTATTTTTCTCGACAGATCGCCCCGGGCAACCGCGGTGGTTACCTCTGCGATATTTCTTACCTGACCGGTGAGGTTCGATGCCATCTGATTAACGGAATCCGTCAGGTCTTTCCAGGTACCTGCCACACCTTTTACTTCAGCCTGACCTCCCAGTTTACCTTCAGTTCCTACCTCGCGGGCCACACGGGTTACTTCAGAAGAAAATGAATTCAGCTGGTCCACCATCGTATTGATGGTATTTTTGAGTTCCAGGATTTCTCCCTGAACATCTACTGTTATTTTTTTCGACAAATCACCTTTGGCTACGGCCGTAGTCACTTCGGCAATATTTCTTACCTGCGCTGTAAGATTTGATCCCATCTGGTTCACGGAATCAGTCAGGTCTTTCCAAACACCGGCTACTCCTTTTACCCGGGCCTGTCCACCCAGTTTACCTTCCGAACCTACTTCCAGGGCTACACGTGTCACTTCCATAGAAAACAGATTCAACTGTTTCACCATGTCGTTAACTTCCCTGGCGATGCGCAGAAATTCTCCCTGTAATTTATGGTTCCCGATTTGTAGCGGCATCTCTTCCGAAAGATTCCCTTTGGCCACAGAGCTGATTACGTGAGCGATTTCAATAGTCGGGTGGACCAGATTCGAAATCAGTTCATTGATCGAATCCACGCCATCACTCCATTGACCACCCGCGATCCTGGGCAACATGATTCGATGTGTCAGATTTCCCTGTCTGCCTATGATGTTACCTGCTTTAGTGAGTTCTCCCATCAGGGCTTCATTCAGCGAAATGATTTCATTCATTATATCGCAGATCTTTCCATCAAGACCTGTATGCTCTACCGGTAAGCGGACACTAAAATTACCATTGCGCATTTCCGACAGTACCCGTAAAAATTCACGACTGTTGAGCAGGGATTTTTCTGCGTTTACCCGATCGCCAACATGAAGCCCATTATTGATTCCGGGTTTGATCCTGTTTTTTTTGCCGTTGAGTTGTTTTGGTTTTTCCAGCATAGTGCCTTTATCCTGGTGCTCTTGCAGATTGGAGGAATCCTTTTTTTTCCCGCGCATGGAGATTTGAATTTAGGTATGTTTTTCTCAGGCAAAGTAACCGGCAGATACCCAACAAGATATCGACCGCTGATGAAGATGACGTTGATGAAGCCAGCAGGTGTTTGTCCAAAAATTGCAACAATTTGTAACTTTCCCTATTCAAATAAAATCCATCTCAAATCAATAAAATTGGAAAAAGATCTCATTGTACCTGCTACATTCTATGGAAAACTGAGTACCGGGTTCAATTTGGGGGATAAGGTTTAGTTTTCGGGGATTTCATTTGTCCAATGCAATACCCGGAACCGGGAAAAAAACTATCAAAAGCTGTGCCTTTGATTCTGTCGTTTGTTTTCAGCCCGGAATACAAGGGCCGCCCCGGAGCTGGCCTGGGAAGAACCGGGCTAACTTGATGAAAGTCATGCTAGTTTGCATGATTTTTATTTAAATTGTGGTTACTAAAAACATTGTATGCCTGATAACCCTTCCGCCATGAGCCTACATCTCAAGTACAGGTTATGGATTGCCGAACTCAATTTTGACATCAATGTGCTTCGGATATTCGGAGATTATCTCACCGATCTTCGGAGCCGGCGTAAAGAGCAGGAGGTTAAGTCCAAGGCTGATCATTTTGAAAATACTTTCCAGCGGCTGAGAACAGAAATCGATGAGTTACGTCATGAGATGCATATCGGCAAGATGAAACTGGGCGCTTTTGGAAGGGATGGCAAACCGTTTGAGTATAAAGTTTTCAATACTGAAAATCAGGCTCCCCTTAAGAAACGATTGACTGCTTATAAAACTGAATTTAAGAAAATCAATGATGAGTTTGAAGATTTTGAAGGGCAGTGGCTTACATAAAAAAAGTCCGGAATGCAATTCCGGACTTTTTATTAAATAATTAATAATTCATCAATATTATTTCACAGAAACAAATACCCTGGTTTTGTTCCAGATCATGTCAAAACCTTTTTCAAAGTCCTTATCTATGATATTGTAAACCAGTTTTTCCTGCACGTCTTTCACGTCCTTCGATTTTACATTTACCTGGACAACGGTTTTTGACGGGTCCATATTCGCTTCGCCCTTGTCATTATCCCCCCATTGGCCGGTTTGTGAATTGAAGTATACGGTCCATTCTTTTTCTCCCGGTGTCATAAACAGACTGTATTTACCGGCGGGCAGTTTCTTGCCTTCCACTTCAATGTCTTTGCTGGTCGTAAAAATGGTGGCTTCGTTTGCGCCTGCTCTCCATACTTTTCCATAGGGTTCCAGTCCGCCGAAGACATTTCTGCCCTTTACAGAAGGACTACTGTAGTCGATCGTGATCATCGAACCTTTAATCGTTCCCTTAGCCATGGCCGGTGGGCTGGGTCTTTTACTTTTGTCGTCCTGTTGGGCCCGGGAATAACCGGCAATCAAAACACCCAGGCAAACCAATGCGACCATTCTGACAAAAACTGCTTTTTTCATATGAAAGTTATTGTGTGAAAAAATAAAGCTCTCTTAAAGTGGCGACAAGTTAATCAATTCGGGGATCTTTCTCTTTAACCGAATTACAATTTTTTTTGAAACCCTTGCGATTCTCAATGAACAAAATAGGACACTGTTTTTCACCAAAAATAACGACCTTACCACGCATAAAAATCTATTCTTTAAATAAATACAAAGTTATGAGACGACTTGTTGTCATGTTACTACCTGTTACCATCCTGCTTATTATTTCAGGTTGCAACAATTCGGGTACAACTGCTTCTGCTGATAGCGCTGGCATTAGAACGGACACTCGCACTTCAAAGGTTGATTCGAGCGGGGGATCGACTGCCGGATTCAAGCTGGGTATTCAGATGTGGACTTTCCGGATGTTTTCATTTTCTGATGCGCTCGATAAAGTGGATAGCACAGGAATTAAAAATATTGAGGCTTTTTTCGGACAGAAACTGGGTGGTGGTATGATGGGGTCATTCGGAACGGAAATGCGCAAAACCACCCGTGATCAACTCAAACAGTTATTGCAAAAAAAAGGCATACAGGCCGTCGCTATGGGTGTTATCGGGCCAAAAAATAAAGCAGAATGGATCAAGTCGTTTGAACTGGCAAAAGATCTTGGACTCAGTTACATCACCGCGGAGCCCATAAAAACACAATGGGATATGGTAGACAGTCTGGCAGGAGTCTATGGCATTCCTGTTGCAATTCACGATCATCCCAAACCGAATATGTACTGGAGCCCTGATTCTGTTTTGGCCGCAATTCAGGGTCATCCCCATATTGGTTCCTGCGCCGACATTGGTCACTGGACCCGGAACGGGCTTAATCCCGTGGATTGTCTCAGGGAATTGCAGGGCCATATCATCGGCGTACATTTTAAAGATGTTGTACAATTCAACAATCCGCTGGCAAATGATACGGTGGTTAGTAAGGGAGTTATTGATTTCCCTGCGGTTTTGACCGAGTTGAAAAGACAAAATTTCAAAGGGATGCTTTCCATTGAACATGAATCCAATTGGTATCATAATCTGCCAGATGTGATCTTTACAAAAAATTATTACGATTCACTCGTTGCGAAACTTCAATAAGCAACCCGTTAACCAACTGTTTACATAAAATAGCCGGCGTTCAGCGTTATGTATATGTTTTCATTAAACCATTTTATCAATAAATGGTCAAAGAAAAAAGATACATATGAAAAAACTGACTTCCCGGCTTTTTGTATTTGTCGTTCTTATGATCGGCATTCATTTATCAGCCGGCGCACAAACGATTTATGTAAAGATTCGACCAGCCGTTCCCGTTATGGTCCGACCAGTTGCTCCCGGTCCGCACCATGTATGGATTGCCGAAGAGTGGAGACCGAACGGCACCGGATATGTGTATGCCGGCGGTTATTGGGCTGAACCTCCCCATGCGGGCTGGGTCTGGATTCCAGGTCACTGGAAGAAACACGAGTACGGTGAGTATTGGGTTGCCGGTCATTGGAGAAGAGGGTAGGAAAGTGGGGAAGTGTGGAAGTGTATCGGTTATCGATATACGATCATTGCACCGAAGGATATCCCTTCGCTACCCAGTCTGTCCGGATATTATGCTCCAGGTTCAAAAGTCTGGCGTTGATGAACTTCATTTCTACCAGCAAACTGAATGCAGGCCGGATATTTGGACACCGTTCAAACGGACAACATCCGCAGTAGATGACGATTTCAGCATTTCTTGGGAGTTTCTCCAGGACTTGTTGAAATTTTTCCAGGTTTTCTTTTTCATGTGCAGACCCCATATCGACCGATCCCCGGATCAGGGCTCCCGGCCCGATACAATAGATCAGTATTTTATTTCCATCAGGGTGCACAAGTTTTGCCGCAAGGTCTGCCGGGGCCATGAGCTGGCTGTTCGTCCAGGGTTCGGATACAGATCCGTTCATTTCCCTGATTTTCATAAACCCCAGGAGGGATAACGCAATCAGACCAGTCAGCAGGTAATACTTCATCGTGCGGAGCGTGTTGATTTTTACAGTTGTCAAAATTAATCTATAATACCGGGATATTCCACGAGGGCCGTGGCCCCTTCTTTTATAATATTTGTTGCATTTCCCTTCGGAATACTAAAAAAATTAGTAAATTTGAAGGAGCATAAAATAGCAAAAAACGGATCGCATGGACTTATTATATTATGAAACAGCCGTGCCCGCAGGTTTTCCTTCCCCGGCTCTGGATTATTTGGAAGAGCGGATCGACCTGAGCCGGGATCTGATCCGCCATCCATCGTCCACCTTTATTGTGGAATGCACCGGCGATTCCATGATGGGTGCTTTTATTCCTCCCAAAGCCAGGCTGATCGTAGACCGTTCCCTGACAGCGGTCAACGGAAATATCGTGGTCGCTGTGCTGAACGGAGAATTTACCGTAAAATTTATCCGAAAGAATGACCATGCCTGCTGGCTGGTTCCGGCGAACAGCAAATACCCCGAGATCAAAATCTGTGGCGATATGGACATGCAGGTTTGGGGTGTGGTTACCCATATCATTACGGACACCGAGGATCTGCGAAAATGTATGCATTAATCTCCTCAGGTCATCAGGATAAAACCACCGAAAATGTTTGCACTCGTGGATTGTAATAATTTTTATTGCTCTTGTGAAAGGCTTTTTAACCCGAAGCTGGAAGGGCGGCCTGTAATCGTTTTATCCAACAACGATGGTTGTGCCATTTCCCGCAGTGAAGAGGCGAAAGCCCTGGGCATCGCCATGGCGTCACCCGCATTCGTGATGAGAAATCTGATTGATAAACATAATGTTGCCGTATTCAGTTCGAATTATACACTATATGGAGATATGAGCAGTCGGATAATGGAAACTCTGTCAGGATTTGTCCCGAAAGTTGAAATCTACTCTATCGATGAGGCTTTTCTGGACCTGCATTCGCTGGGGCGAATGGATCTGCTGAACCTGGGATTCCGCATCCGGCGGACAATCTTGAAAAATATCGGAATACCTGTTTCCATCGGACTCGCGCCGACAAAAACCCTCGCTAAAATGGCCAATCTGCACGCAAAAAAGAATTACACCGATGCCTCGGTTTTCTGGGCGGCCAATCCCACCCTGATGACTGAAATGCTTTCGGCAACGCCTGTTGAAAAAATTTGGGGGATTGGTCACGAACACGCGCTGTTTTTGACGAGGTCCGGATTTAAAACCGCGGCAGATTTTCTGAATGCCCCCGCGGACTGGGTGAAGAAAAACATGTCGGTTAAAGGCCTTCGCCTTCTTTTTGAACTCAGGGGCATTCCAGCGATTGCCTGGGAAGAATCCCCGGCTGCGCGAAAGAATATTTGCACCTCCAGATCATTCGGCCTGCGTCTCACCGATAAAAACCGGATCGCAGAAGCGCTGGCTAATTATGCCGCCAGCTGTGCTGCAAAAATGCGTACGGAGAAAACCTGTTGCAGGAGCCTGGAAGTATTTATTCAGACCAATCCGCATAAAACAGAAGAAGCCCAATACCGCCGCTCCATTCGGATCGATCTGGAACGGGCCACCAATAACAATGGCGAGGTCATTAAGGCCGCGCTCCGGGGGCTGGATCTGATTTTTAAGCAGGGGTTTCGATATATGAAATGTGGTGTCACTGTGATGGAGCTGGTTCCTGAATCGACAGTACAGGCAAGTTGCTTTGACAGGGCTGACCTAAACAAAGGCCGCCGGCTGATGCATACCCTGGACCATATCAACCAAAGTATGGGCGGCGAATTTGTCCGATCGGCTGTTCAGGGTTTTGACCGCAGCTACCGGTTGAAGACCGAATTTTTGTCGCCCCGCTATACGACGAGAATGGCGGAAATACTGAAGATCCACATTTGAAAATTTGGGAATTTGAAAATTTGGAAATGGGAAAGCATCGTACAGTTCCAGTGGTAATGAATAGCTCCTGATAAAATTTGGGTGGATCCGTTCGCTCATATTTCCAAATTTCCAAATTTTCAAATTTGCCTCTCCAGCCTTTCGAAGACTTTAGGCCAGCCTATCTCACACGACTTATTGACTTGGGCCGGCGGTACATCGTGTCCCAGACCTATTGCCGTGCGCAGGATCCGGAGACCGACGGTCAAAGTTCGAGAGTCAGCCTTTTGTTCTCTGATTACGCCGAGCGGGGAGAGGCAAAACTGCACCTGAATGCGGTAAAGACAGACCGGTATGCTGCGATCATTGATTTGAATAATCCGGCACATCTGAAAAAAATTCAGGATATGTTACAGGCCGGCTCCGGATACCGGATTTTTTTTGCTGTGGTCCGAAGTGCGGCAGCCCTTGAACGCCTGATCAATAAGAACTACAAGGAGAAACTGAAGCAATACGTCGATAAGCAAACCAATTGGCGGATATCGCGGGATGCTGTAGTGAAACCGACCATCCAGTTAAGTTTCGGGGAAATTTATATCATTCTCAAACACGGGAGCCAGCAGATCCGCATCAAATTTGAAGAGATTGAAGGCTGATGCTTCCGGGCCTGGTTGGTGTATCGGCTGATGGGATAAACAATTGGAGTTGCCATCCTGACTTACATTTGTGGAAACGGTTCTCAAATCCATGTGCTACGATATTTCATTTACAGTAAAACTCAAGGAACTGCCTGCCTATTTCCCGGATCTTGAAACGACCGGACAACTGGAACTGGATTTCGATGGAATCCATATCATGGGTCATAGTTTTAATCAGCATCCGGTGATTATCCGCGACCGGGAGAGCAAAAAACTTTCAGTCCGACCGATGGAATGGGGTGTCATTCCGTTTTATGTAAAAGATGAAAAGGGATTTCTCCGTCAACGGGCATCAATGCTAAATACCCGCAGTGAAAGGATATTGGGCGATGAAAAAAGCTACTGGTATAAAATCCGTAACAGGCGCTGCCTCATACCTGCAACCGGAATTTATGAACACCGTGCCATTAAAGGATGGAAAAAGAAAGTACCCTATTTCATCAGATTAAAAGAGCAACCGTTATTTTTCCTTCCGGGTCTTTATTCCGTTTCAGATCTGCCGGATCTGGAAACGGGTGAGATGCTCAAACGATGGACTTTTAGTCTGATTACCCGGGACGGCAATGACCTGATGAAAAAAATTCATAACGATGGAGAGAACCGCGGCCGAATGCCACTGTTTCTACCTTTGGATTTATCCAAAGAATTCCTGCATGAAGAACTAGCGCCCGAAAGATACCTGGAGATCCTGCAATATGAAATGCCCGAGGATAAAATAGAAGCCATAACGGTCTACACTATACGAAGCGCAAAACCCAGGCCTGACGGGAAGGCAAAAAATGAATACTGGGAATGGGAGAAACTTCCCGAGCCCGGAACTGCAGATCCAGTATTGGACCAGTGAAAAGAGAATGACAGGATTTAATTTCCAAATTTCCAAATTTTCAAATTATTATTGGTATACCCTCACATAATCAACATAGAAATGCTGCGGGAGTGAGAGGATATCTACACCTTTTGATCCTCCCCAGTCTCCGCCAAAAGCCAGATTGAGAATTAGAAACTGGGCTTTATCATAGGGCCAGCTTGCTGATCCCGTATGATCATTGACGTAAGTGAATACTTTTTTTCCGTCAAAGTACCAGTCGATGCGGTCGGGAAACCACTCTATTGCATAAATATGGAAATCCTTCCCGGGTGAATGATAATAGATCCGGGTGCCTTTATCTGTAGTTGCGGAGTGTTCATTGAAATGGAGGGTATCGGGCATAAAACCGACGTGTTCCATGATATCAATTTCTCCGCAGGACGGCCAGTCGACAGTTGTAATGTTATTTCCTAACATCCAGATGGCTGGCCAGGTACCCATGGACGACGGAATTTTAGCCCGAACTTCTACTCTTCCGTAGGTCCACGATTGTTTTCCCTGTGTTTTAATTCGGGCGGAAGTGACGGGGTGTATAACACCATTGACAATTAATGAATCATTTTGAGCGGTGATATCCAATAAACCATTTAATATCTGAATATTTTCCTTTCGACCTGATGTATAATACTGAATCTCATGATTTGCGATAAAACCTGTATCATAATTCCATTTATCCCGCTCAGGCATTCCATTTTTATTGAATTCGTCCTGCCAAACGAGTTTGGTATAGTTGCCTGAGCCGCCGGAAGATGGTTTATTCTGCGCAAATGAATAAAATGATTTGGTGAACAAGACCAAAGACATCACAATCGTTGCAAAATATCTAAGAATGATTTTTAACATAAGTGGAGTCGGTGTATTTTTCATTCCCGGCCCAATGAAGTTATTGTTTTTTATTATTTAATAACTTCATAATACAAACAGGCTACTGAACCAAAAACTTTTGAACGGATCAGTTTTAACCTGATCCTTGCTGTTAAGTCCTGATACAAAGATTTTCCCTTCCCCAATACAACCGGTTCAAGTTTGATCCGGAATTCATCCACCAGATTGTTTTTAACGAAATGAGCTGCCAGCGCTGCCCCGCCAAAGATCACCATATCACCACCTTTTTCTTTTTTCAATTGAGCGACGGTGGTAGATGGATCAGATGTTGCCAGCCTCGAATTTTTCCATTTCACTTCTTTGAGTGTTTTTGAAAACACCAGTTTGGGTGTGTCGGCCATCCAGTGGGCAAATGCCACCAACTCGGGTTCGCTCCCGGGATTTTCTGGTACGGTCGGCCAGAATTGTTCAAAACCCTGGTATAATTTACGACCGACCAGCATGGTGTCAACGGTTTTCTGAAGATCAGGTATCAGGTATTTGCCAATGCCATCATCGTCCATGGTTGTCCAGTCCATTTCGTCCCCGGGTCCGCAAACAAATCCGTCCAGGGAAACATGCATAAATAAAATGACCTTTCTCATGGTTGTTATTTTGTTCCAAAACTATAATATTTAAACAGGACCCTGCGGTGTAAAAACGGCTATTCCGGGGGGCAGGGGCGACATCAATAATTTGAAAATTTGGAGATTTTGAAATTTGAAAATGATTTTAAATTTTTCAAATATTCGGTTCTTATCTTCGGAGACAATTTTGCATATGAAATCGATTGCCTGTATTTTTTGCCTTTGCCTGTTTGCCCGACATCTTCAGGCACAACTTGTATCCGGAAACAATTTACCAACGGTGAAAACCGCCAACGGGGTTCTGCAGGGCATTCAGGTATCGGGAATCAGCATGTTTAAAGGTGTGCCTTTTGCACAGCCACCTGTGGGTGATCTGCGCTGGAAGGAACCAATGCCTGTGAAAAACTGGGAAGGCGTGCGTAAGGCAGATCATTTCGCTGCCAGGGCCATGCAGCTTCCGGTTTTTAGTGACATGCAATTCAGGTCCGATGGTCTTAGCGAAGATTGTCTTTATCTCAATATCTGGACTCCGGCAAAAACCGGCAAAGAAGAACTTCCGGTACTCGTTTACTTTTATGGCGGTGGATTTATCGCAGGTGATGGTTCTGAATACCGGTATGATGGTGAATCCATGGCACGCCGGGGAATTGTTTCCGTAACTGTGAATTATCGTTTGGGCATATTTGGCTTCATGGCGCATCCCGATCTGACCAAAGAGTCGCCGCATCATGCATCTGGCAACTATGGCCTCATGGACCAGACCGAGGCCCTTCGCTGGATTCATAACAACATCGCCTCATTCGGGGGAGATCCGGATAAAATTACGATTGCCGGGGAATCTGCAGGATCATTTTCAGTGAGTGCCCAGGTGGTTTCGCCGTTACCCAGGAATTTATTTGCCGCAGCCATCGGGGAAAGCGGCTCACTGATTGGTTTCAAGCCCCTGAGCACATTGAAAGAGTCAGAAAAACTCGGGCTGCAGTTTGGTGACAGTCTCGGCGCCCACACCATCAGAGATTTACGCGCTCTGCCTGCACAACAAATTCTACAGGCAACGGCCAGGCCGGGTGCGCGTGATTTTGCAATTGACGTAGATGGATATTTTTTTCCGGAACAACCCCTTGCTTTATATAAGTCAGCTAATGTGGCTAAAGTTCCCTTACTGGTAGGTTGGAATTCCGGGGAACGGAGTTGGCAGTGGATGTTTAACCAGGATAAACCAACAAAAGAAAATTTTGAAAAAATAATCAGGAAATTATATCCGGACCGGGCTGAAAAATTATTGAAAGTTTATGTGGTCAGCAACGATTCAGATGTTGAACGGGTAGCTTCGGAAATGGCCGGTGATAATTTTATTGCATTCAGCACCTGGCGATGGGCAGAACTGCAGGCCAAAACCAACAGTCCGGTCTACCGTTATTATTTTACCAGAGCCAGACCCGGGCTGCGCGCGGAAATCAATAAAACTCAAGTACAACCAGAGAATGCCGGCGGTTACCAGGGGGCTTCGCATTCTGCAGAAATTGAATATGCCCTGGGCAACCTGCCCACGAACAGGGTCTATGACTGGCAGGTGGATGATTACCTGGTGTCGGGCATCATGCAGGATTATTTAATAAACTTCATCAAAACAAAAAATCCAAATGGACTGGGACTTCCTTATTGGCCATTGTACCAAATTTGGCAAAAAGACCCGGTATTATGGATCGGCGTAGATACCAGGCGTCATCCGGATAATCGTGAAAGATACCTGTATCTCGAAAAAACAGCGATTCAATAACATCGATCTTTTTCAGCCGATTTCAAGGATCAGGTCATTGGACTGTGGATATCCTGTACAAGTCAATATAAGTCCCTTTGCCAGATCCTGATCAGTGAGCACTTCATTATTTGAATGCCAGACTTTTCCCGAGATGCAATGGGCGGCGCAAGTTCCACATTTGCCTGTTTCGCAGCTATAAGGAAGGATGAGTTTAATTCGTTTGGCTGCCTGAAGAATCGTATCCGGATATTGAACCATGAAATCAACATTGCGGCCACCAAGTTTCATTTTGACCCGGTAATTATTTTTTTTCGGTGGCATCCGGAGACTGAGCTTTTTATTTCCCGGATTAAAATCCTCCCTTTTGATATGTTCCTGAGGATAACCTTCTTCCAGTAAAAGAAAAATAACCAAACGCATATATGAGGGTGGTCCGCAGGTATAAAAAAATGTTTTCTCACGGTCTGCGGCGTTGACTGTTAATATGTCCAACAAAAACTCACGGTTCAGTCTTGCCCTTCGCAGATCCACCGCATTGCTGAATAAAAAATTAACGGTTAGTTGTTCAGGATGCAGACGCTCGGTTTTTTTAAGATCCTGATAATAAGCCGCGGATTCTACAGAGGGATTGCTGTACGATAGATAAACTTTTTTGTCGGGGTAAACATGGAGTATCGTTTTAATTAAGGAAAGTACCGGGGTAATCCCGCTTCCTGCTGCAAAAAAGAAAAAGTTTTTAAAAGACTGGATATTCTCCGGTAACCTAAAAAATCCGGACACCCCGGAACTGATCAGTATATCTCCCGGTTTTGCCTGATCAATTAGTTTCCGGGAGAAAAAGCCATTGTCCAAGCGCTTCACGCCGATAGCTAAGGGTTCCTTTAAAACAGGGGAGGAGACCATGGAATAGGACCGCCTGATTTCCTGCAGACCGGTTCTGTCGATAAGGGTAATAAATTGCCCGGCTTCGTAGTGCAGTCCATGGCCTTCCCTGAAGAAAAGTGTCTTGAAATGCTTTGTTTCTTCCCTGATTTTTTCGATGATCAATTGTTGAAAAGCGCCTGGGACCGTTGGGTAACTGGAATTCAATTTTTAATACATTATTTTACCTGCTGTTAAGATAAGATTTTGATGTTAACTTTTTACAGCCAGCCTCTGAATTCGGTAGCTGCGGTTTACCTTTTGATTACTCAGGAATCAGGAGCAGAAAAAATTAATTCTATGGTCAGTCGGCAAAAAATAAAACCCTGGATGTTGAAGAAGGAATTACTGGTACTCTATTACGGAATTCAGGACAAACGCACGGGTATTTGGTCAAAATTAATTGTATTAATTTCTGTTATCTACCTGGTGAGCCCGTTAGATTTAATTCCGGATTTTATTCCTTTTTTCGGATGGCTGGATGATCTGGTGTTGGTGCCTTTATTGCTGAACCTGGCCATACGATGGTTACCTGATCAGGTAAGGGAAGAAGGTCTTGTCAAAGCCTCCAGAATTATGAAAAAATTTCGGCTCCTGATTACTGTCTTTATTGTTTTATTTGTCGCCCTTGTCGTTTTCCTACTGGTAAAACCATTATTTAACAGGAGTTAGGCGTCATATTACTCCTACCTGGCATCATTTTTTAACTGATCCTGTACAGAGTTATAAAATAAACAATAATTGCATGAAAAAAACAGGTATTCTTTTTTTGATATTAGCGGGTTCATTCGTTACCGCCCAGGCTCAGGTTGACAGTGTTGCAAAAAAAGTCGGTAACCAAACGGCCCAAACAACCGTAAAGGGGAAGTCAGCCCTGGTAGATGAAGTATATAAAAACAAAATAGGACCTGCAGGCCAGTCTCCTATTTATATCGACCATGACTCCAAATACTATTATGTAGATGAAAAGGGGAAAAAGGTATACGTTCCCAAGTCATCGCTCAAGGACAAACCCAAGAGTTAAAACTAATTTATCCGACCCGCTTAAAAGGCATCCTTCAGAGAAGGATGCTTTTCATTTAGTGGTCACCTGGGGTTAGACGCTATTTTTTCTTTACATTCATGCTGAACCACAGCGATGTTATGCCACCTGATTCCCCACGGATAAATACGAGATCTGCCGACCAGAATACTTATGACGCGATTGTTGTCGGATCCGGTATCAGCGGAGGCTGGGCCGCCAAAGAATTATGCGAGAAGGGATTAAAGACCCTGGTCCTTGAAAGAGGCCGAAATGTGGAGCATATCAAAGACTATCCCACAGCGAATCTGGCACCCTGGCAGTTTGATCACCGGGGAGCCATAAGCGAAGAAATGCGCCGTGACCAACACATTCAGGTTCGCGGATTCTGCAATGAAACCAACAAACATTTTTTTGTAAACGACCTGGAACATCCTTATACACAGGTGAAACCCTTTGACTGGATCCGGGGGTACCAGGTGGGCGGGAGAAGCCTGATGTGGGGCAGACAGTGTTACCGATGGAGCGATCTGGATTTTGAAGCCAATGAAAAAGATGGCCATGGTGTTGACTGGCCAATACGGTATCGGGATATTGCCCCTTGGTATAGTTATGTGGAAAAATTTGTAGGCATCAGTGGTTCCAAAGAAGGTTTAGCGCAATTGCCGGACAGCGAATTTCTTCCCCCGATGGAAATGAATTGCCTGGAAGAACATGTCAGCCAGCATATCAGGGAAAAATTTTCAGACGGCCGGCGTTTGATCATTGGCCGCGCGGCCAATCTCAGTAAAGGATTGAATGGCCGTGGTCCCTGCCAGTACCGGAACTTATGCGACCGGGGATGTCCGTTTACAGGTTATTTCAGTAGTAACGGTGTAACGCTTCCTGCAGCAAAAGCCACCGGAAATCTCACGTTAAGACCATATTCCATTGTAGTTGATATTATATTTGATAAAGATAAAAAGAGAGCTCGTGGAATCCGGATTGTCGACGCCAATACCATGAAGACAGAAGAGTATTATGCAAAAATCATATTTCTCAACGCTTCTACTATAGGAACTACCGCCATTTTAATGAATTCTGTTTCCGACGCTCATCCTGAGGGACTGGGAAACCGGAGCGGTGCGCTCGGCCGTTATTTAATGGATCATCATTATCATGTAGGTGCCAGTGGAAACTACGATGGATTCCGGGACAGATATTTTTATGGAAGAAGAGCCAACGGAATCTATATTCCCAGGTTTCGGAATATCAACGAAAAAACAGTCCAGAAAGGCTTTGTACGCGGATTCGGTTACCAGGGCGGCGCCTACCGGGGACGAGTAACCGAACTTGAAGGTATCGGCGAATCCCTTAAAATGAATTTAACGGAAGCGGGAGACTGGTCCATGTGGCTGGGCGGTTGGGGAGAACATTTGCCTCATCCCGATAATCGCGTAAAACAAAGTAAGGATAAAAAGGATAAATGGGGACTTCCACTGATGGATTTTGATTGTATCTGGCGGGAAAATGAACTGGCTATGCGCACGGATATGATGAACAGTGCTGCGGAGATGCTTGAACAATCTGGTATAAAAGACATCAAAACGTTTAACGATCCGGAAGCGAATCCCGGACTCTGTATTCATGAAATGGGTACAGCGCGTATGGGACGGGATCCAAAATCTTCGGTGCTGAATGGTCACAATCAGGTATGGGACGCACCCAATGTTTTTGTAACGGACGGTTCATGTATGACTTCCAGTGCCAACCAGAATCCTTCTTTAACCTATATGGCACTCACGGCCAGAGCCGTGGACTATGGAGTGGAGGAATTGAAAAAAGGGAATTTGTAGGAGCTTAAGGCGCAAAGCGCAAGGCTTAAGGTGAATTTGGGACTGGATTATTTTCCTTTCTTTTTTCTTTTTGCAGAGGAAACGGATTTTACTATCGTTTTCGATTGCATTATTTGTTTGGGATCTTTTACCAGAGTGAGCGAATACGCATACGCTTCTTCCATTAATTTTTTTATGTAGGCTTTGGGAAAATCTTTCTTGTTTTGTAACAAGAAATACCGGTATTGATTGCCGCCGCCCAGCAATTTCTTTTCAGGATCCCGGATGCGACTTCCCCAATAAAATCCGCAATGAATATTAAAGCTGGTCCGGCCGACGGCAATCGAGCAAAAAGTATGACCCACCCGGTCAGTCGGCGACCAGCCCAAGGCAAGCGCATTATAGTTGTCATAAATGAGTTCATTCGCCTGGGGGTAAAGAGACCAAATGAAATCACGGAGCCAAAGGGCTTTCTCCTGAACTTCCGGAGGAAAGGGCTTCAGGAATTTTTTCAGATCGGATAGGTCTTCCCTGGCCAATCGCTTTAATTTTGGTTAAAGATAATCAGAATATAATTTATCATTGACCGCTGACCACTACTGATTGGCAAATGAGCGTTAGCGTTAGGCCTTAGGCGTTCTCTCATACCTTAATCGTTTTCCATTTCCCTTTTCTAAAATAATACCAGGCCATCAGGGCAAGAGCGGTTTCCGCTACGGGTATGGCAATAAAGGTGCCGGTGGCTTTTAGTTGAAAGGCGACGGCCAGTATATAGGCGAGGGGAATCTGAAATAACCAGAAACAAATAAAACTGATACGGGTAGGCGTGCGTGTGTCTCCTGCGCCATTGAGGGCCTGGATCATCACCATGCCCATACCATAAAAAATATTCGCGGAACCGATCCATCGCATGGCAAGTGTTCCGAAATGAATAACTTCAGCATCCCTGGTATAGATCCGAATAATGGGTTCGGCTAAAAAAACAAATATAAACATCACGGTTCCCATGAATACTGTGCTGTATTTAGCCGTCATCAATACACTCTGTTCTGCCCGGATCGGATTTTTGGCACCAAGATTTTGTCCTACCAGTGTTGCTGCCGCGTTACTCAGTCCCCACGCAGGTAAAATAAAGAAAACAAAATTCCGGAGTGCAATTTGGTAGCCTGCTAAAGCTGAAGTCCCTCCTGTTTCAGCTACCAGGCGGGCCAGAATAATCCAGCTGCAACTGCTGATGATAAACTGAAGAGTAGCAGGCCAAGCAATAGTGACAATTGACTTTAGAAGTTTCAGATCATTGTGGAAATGGGTGATGCGCATCCGGATGACTCCCCTGCCTTTAAATAAATGATAAGACTGGTAGAGCACGCCACCTGTTCTGCCCACGGCCGTGGCGATGGCCGCACCTTTCAATCCCCAGAAATGGATAAATAGGGGACATAGAATAATATTCAGCAGACTGGCCAGCCAAAGGCTCTTCATGGCCATCGCCGCATCGCCCGCTCCACGGAAAATTCCGTTGATCAGAAACAGTAACATAATCGACAGGCTGCTTCCGAACATGATCCTGGTGAAAATCGTACCTTCCCGAATAACCTGATCATCCGCACCCATCAGCGACAAAATATTACCAGCAAAATATACGCCTGCAATACTGATCGCCAGTGAAGCCAGCAGTGCGATAATCAGAGACTGGGCTCCTGCGTGCGAAGCACCATCCGGATTCTTTTCCCCGATCCGTCTGGCCACAACTGCTGTGGCAGCGGTACTGAGACCGATTGCAACAGAATAAACCAATGAAATGACCGATTCCGTTAGTCCTACTGTTGCAATAGCATGTGGTCCAAGTTTGCTCACGAAAAACATATCCACTACAGCAAAAACACTTTCCAGACCAAATTCAAGGATCATGGGAATCGCAAGCAGAATTATTGCTTTGGATAAATTTCCCTGGGTGTAGTCGCGCTGTTCCCCGTTCAGGGAAATGCGGAAAACATCATATAGTTTTCTGCCTAAAGATTGATTTTCCATGTTCGAAAAGAATCTGCAAACTTAGGCCGCTTTTAACAAATTAACGGTTGTTGCCGGATAATGGATTTACTTAAAAATATTAGGTTTGCCTCATGCAAAACGAAAAAGTCAGAATAATAAAAGAAGAAATTCTTTCCAACAATTGGTATTCTTTGAAAAAGTATGACTATGAAATTTTAAAAAAAGATGGAAGCTGGCAAAAACAAACGCGTGAAGTGTATGACCGGGGCAACGGAGCAGTAATTCTCCTTTATAACACGCTCAATAAAACAATAATACTTACACGTCAGTTTCGACTGCCCACTTTTGTAAATGGTAATAAAGAAGGGTATTTGATTGAAGCCTGCGCCGGCCTGCTGGACCAGGATAAACCGGAGGAAGCGATAAAAAGGGAAACGGAGGAAGAGACCGGTTACCGCATCAGAGACGTCCGCAAAATCTTTGAAGCGTATATGTCTCCCGGATCAGTCAGTGAGATCCTGTATTTTTTTATTGCCGAATACAGTTCATCTATGAAAGTACATGAAGGTGGGGGAGTCGCACATGAACAGGAGGATATTGAGGTGATTGAGACCGGCTTTGAACAGGCGTTATCGATGATAGAAACCGGAGAAATCAAAGATGCGAAAACCATTATGTTGCTATTATACCTGAGCGTCCATCAATTGATTTGAAAGAATTACGGTTCCAGCCGGTTGACTTCTTTTCTTAGAACCATTTTACCGTTAAATGCGTTGTGAAATGGTTTTTATTTTTAAACAGGATACCTTGAATAGTTAAAATCTCCTCCGAATGGACAACAAACTTAAGGGCCAGGTAGCCATCATAACAGGTGCAAGTAGTGGAATCGGGGCCGGTGTTGCCAGAGCACTTTCCCATTCTGGTGCGGCAGTCGTCATAAACTACCCGGTGGAGCCTGTAAAACCGGCAGCAGAAGCCGTGCTGGCGGAAATTGTAGCTGCCGGGGGCACCGGAATGACTGCAATGTGTGATGTCGGTAAGGAATCGGAAGTGCAGAAAATGTTTGCTGATGCGGTAGCAAAATTTGGCACTGTGGACATTCTGATCAATAATGCCGGACTTCAAAAGGACGCACCTTTCGAGAGCATGACGTTGGACCAATGGAATTTTGTACTTAGCGTAAATCTTACGGGTCAATTCCTTTGTGCAAGGGAAGCCATCCGGGAGTTTTTAAAAAGGGGAGTAGATTCTGAACGTTCATCCTCGGCTGGTAAAATTGTTCACATGAGCAGCGTTCATGAAGTAATTCCCTGGGCGGGGCATGCCAATTATGCTGCTTCCAAAGGAGGCATCATGCTATTAATGAAAACACTTGCCCAGGAATTTGCTCATAGAAAAATCCGGATCAACAGCATCTGCCCCGGGGCCATTCAGACGCCTATCAACCGCCAGGCCTGGGAAACGCCAGAAGCTCTTGATCAACTGCTCACCCTGATTCCTTACAAAAGAATAGGACAGCCTGACGACATTGGTAAAGCGGCTGTCTGGTTATGCAGTGATGACAGTGACTATGTAAATGGAATATCCCTCTTTGTGGATGGAGGTATGACCTTATATCCTGGTTTTACGGAAAATGGTTAAGCCGGTCAGCTTAAAAATGAATGTTGTATCTGGATTTAAATCGATATTTGATCATGGAAAACAAGGAAACTACCAGTCCATTTTCGGTTAAGTCCAATCAGATTATTCATATAGCAATTCAGTTGCTGGCGCTGGCTTTTTTAATAAAATGGTGTTTCGAGATTCTTGCACCCTTTTTTACTCCGATCATTTGGGCGGCTATCCTCGCTGTTTCCTTATATCCTCTGCATCAGAAATTAACAAGATTATTTAAAGGCAGGAGCGTACTGGCTGCTATATTGATCACGGTTTTATTTCTGGGTTTTTTTATTTCGATTATCAGTTGGCTGGGATTCAGAACCGGTGAGGAAATCAAGAATGAAATCACGGCTTTCCAGGAAGGAAAATTAAAAATACCGTCGCCTCAGGAAAAAGTGAAGCAATGGCCCCTGATCGGCAGGAAAACCTATCAGGTCTGGACACAACTGGCTAGTGGTGTGGAAGGTTTTATTCAAAAATACCCTGAGGAATTAAAAACAATAGGCAATTATATACTTCAACTGATGACTTCTTCCGGAAAAGCATTGATTATTTTCATATTTTCTATAATCATTAGCGGCGTATTCCTTTCGTATGCCCGGGAATCGGCAGAATATGCCAGAAAGTTTTTCAGCCGCTTAATTGACAGTGCCCAATTTGATGTCAGTGCAATCGCTGCTATAACCATTCGTAATGTGGTTCGTGGAATCTTAGGTGTTTCTTTAATCCAGAGCCTGTGCGCAGGTGCCGGATTTTTTGTGGCTGGCATCCCATATGCCGGGATCTGGACCCTCTTATGCCTTGTCCTGGCCATTATCCAGGTAGGAATTGTGCCAGTTACTTTAGGCGTGCTGATTTATATCTGGACGACGGGAAATACGACAACGGCAATATTGTTGACGATCTGGATGATTCCGGTGGGACTCCTGGACAATATTTTAAAGCCGCTGATGATGGGCAAAGGGGCACCCGTTCCCATGCTGATCATCTTTCTGGGTTCACTCGGCGGATTTATGTATTCGGGATTTGTGGGATTATTTACCGGGGCTGTGATTCTTTCACTGGGATACCGATTGTTTGATGTGTGGCTAAAGGAGAGCAAACTATAATTTAACGGACCAGATTTAAGGAGTTTAGTATTTCACTGATAAATGATGGAATAATATTTATAAATTTTTTTGGGTAGCTTTAAAAATTAATCTGAATACATGTCTTCAATTTTAACCAGGTGGCTATTTGCCAGTTTTTTAATTTTTTCTCTCATTTCCTGCAAGGAAGATGAAAAATCAAAGACCATTGTACCACCTGAAGTAAATGTGGTCATCGCGGGCAAGCAAGACTTACCCATTTTTACTGAATATGTGGGGCAAACCCTTGGTCTGTCTGATGTGAACATAGAACCCCGTATCGAAGGTTGGATAACGGGTATTCACTTCAAGGAAGGTTCACAGGTTCAAAAAGGTAGTTTACTGTATACCATCGATGATGCTCCTGCATTAACAAAGATTGATGCAGCGAAAGCGGAGCTAGCCAAATCACAAACACTGATGATCAATAAGAAATCTGACCTTGACCGGGTGAAACCACTGGCAGAGATGAATGCGCTGAGCCAGCGCGATCTGGATGCAGCCACGGCAGCATTTGAGGCGTCGCAGAATGAAGTAGAGATTGCCCGGGCACAACTAAACAACGCTAAAATTGAATTGGGATATACCCGGATCACCGCGCCCTTAACCGGAGTGATCGGAATTTCCAAAGTTCAGGTAGGTGACTATGTAAGTAAGGTTTCGCTCGAAAACGGAATCAATTCCATTTCTGCCCTTGGAGAAATCAGGGTTCGATTTGCAATTTCAGAAAATGACTATCTGCAATTCTCCAGGGAATACAGAAAAGATCCTAACAGCAATAATTTCGCAGAGGTTCCGGTAGAATTACTATTGAGTGATGGAACTCTTTTTAATGAGAAAGGGAAATTGCAATTAACAAACCGGCAAATTGATCAGGCCACCGGTTCCATAATTGTGCAGGCAATCTTTAAGAACGCACAGGGGCTTTTGAGGCCAGGCCAATACGTTAAAGTCCGGTTTCAGACGGCAGAATTTAAAAATGTTATAGTGATTCCCCAACAATCTGTAAACCAACTACAAAATATTTTCCAGGTTTTCCTTTTAACTGACAGTAATAAACTGAAACCAACGCTGATTAAAGTAGGAAACCGGGTCGGAAGTAACTGGATTGTGACAGAAGGACTAAAAGAAGGTGATAAAGTGGTCATAGTCGGAAGTGCATCTCTAAATCCCACTATGGAAGTGAAACCGAATATTTTGAAATGGAACTATGATTCCACTTCAAAAAATTAGACCAAGACCGAAAAAGTTCCCAAAATTTACTTATGAGTGAGTTTTTTATAAGAAGGCCGATAGTTGCAATGGTAATTTCCATTTTTACCATTATCCTGGGTTTGCTGATTCTAAAGGGGGTGCCCATTTCCCAGTATCCGAGCATTACTCCGCCGATGGTTAAGATTACCGGCAACTATAGCGGGGCAAATGCTGTAAATGTGGAACAATCTGTTGCAACACCCATCGAGCAGGAAGTAAATGGTGTTGAAAGCATGTTGTATATGCAATCCATTAATGCCAATGATGGAAGTACGACTATTCAGGTTTCTTTTGATGTGGGCACTAATCTCGACAATGCGAACATGCTCACCCAAAACAGAGTAGCCATTGCGACTCCCACGCTCCCCGGACCTGTTAAGGAACTGGGTATTAGTACCAAGAAATCGCTTGCCTTTCCCATGATGATTGTGTCGTTGTATTCACCCAACAACACCTATAATGCTCAATTTATCAATAATTACTCCTATATCAATGTAGTAGACCGTATCAAAAGGTTAAAAGGAGTTGGTGATGTGGTTGTTTTCGGAGCTGCACAATATGCGATGCGCGTCTGGCTTAATCCTGACCGGATGTATTCCCTTGGTATTACAGTTGATGATGTAACTAATGCGTTAAAAGTTTATAATAATATTTACCCGGGTGGTTCCTTTGGCAATAATCCGGCACTTCCCGGGATACAGAATACTTATACATCCCAGTTGCAATCCAGGCTGGTAACTCCGGAGGCTTTCAAAAAAATAATTCTCAAATCCGATATAAGTGGTGCCCTGGTTCGTCTCGGCGACATATCCAGGGTCGAACTGGGAACAGAAAATTATTCCCAATCCTGTCGTTATAATGGCAGGAACGCGTCTGCCATTACAATATACCAGGTGCCAGGCAGTAATGCCCTAGACCTGGCAGCCAGTGTGAGGAAGACTATGGTGGAGTTAAAGCAGAATTTTCCTGACGATCTGGATTATACGTATTCCCTGGATACAACCCTGGCTGTGAGTGCAGGGATTGAAGAAATTATGCATACCCTGGTGGAAGCCCTGATATTGGTTATCCTGGTTGTATTTATTTTTTTGCAGGACTGGCGTGCGACACTAATTCCTTTATTGACAGTCCCGGTGTCTCTGATCGGGACATTTATATTTTTTCCACTCTTAGGATTTTCAGTGAATGTGTTGTCGTTGCTGGGTATGGTTTTAGCGATCGGCCTTGTGGTAGATGATGCGATCGTAGTAGTTGAAGCTGTCATGCATCATATCGAGCACGGGAAAACTCCCAAAGAAGCCACGAGTCTGGCGATGAAAGAAGTTGCCGGCCCGGTGGTAGCTATTGCCATAGTTCTGTCAGCGGTTTTTATACCGGTAGCTATGACGGGGGGAATTACCGGCCGGCTGTATCAGCAATTCGCAATTACTATTGCGGTGTCCGTATGTTTATCAGCCTTCAATGCCCTTACATTAAGTCCGGCTCTGGCGGCGCTGTTACTGAAACCCAAAAAAGAAGGAAAGAAGAAAAACCTGCTGGAACGATTCTTCGGATCTTTTAACAGAGGATTTGACAGGTTTACAAACGGATACGTTCGAGTAGCGGGATTTTTCGCAAGAAAATTAATCCTCACACTAATCATCCTGGGCATCATTTCAGTTTCTGCTGGTTCGTTAATGAAAAGTGTGCCTGGAGGTTTTGTACCTGAAGAAGATGAAGGATATTTTTTAATGGGCTCATTGCTTCCGGATGCGGCTTCATCCGAGAGAACAGATTCGGTATCGCATAAACTTGAAGCGATTCTCCAACAGATTCCGGAAATTAAATCCTATACCGTTATTAACGGATACAGCATTCTTTCGAGCACGAATTCAAATAATTCGGGAACGGTCTTTGTTCAATTAACGGGCTGGCACGACAGAAAGAAAACAGCAAGAGAAGTTATCAGGGAGGTGAACCAAAAATCTGCGATCGGGATTACGGAAGGAACTATTATAGCCGTAAGTCCACCGCCTATTCCGGGTTTGGGGAATGCGGCAGGGTTCACATTAGAGATTCAGGACCAGTCCGGACAATCTCCGTCGTTTCTGGGAGAACAGGCGCAGAAGTTTATTCTGGCGGCAAAAAAACATCCGGAAATCGGAAGTATTTATACACTTTTCCGTCCAAATGTTCCTCAGAAAAGTATACAAGTAGATAAGGACAAGGTTGAAAAACTCGGTCTGAGTCTGAACTCTGTTAATAGCACCATTTCAACCCTTTTAGGAAGTTCATTTGTAAATAATTTTAATGAATTTGGAAGGCAATACAAGACCTACATTATGGCCGATGCCACGTTTCGGATGAAACCGGTTGACCTGAATCAGTATTCGGTCAGGGACCCTCTGGGACATATGATTCCGCTTTCAACGCTCGCCACAGTAAGAGATACCGTCGGCCCTTTATATACAAACCGGTTTAATTTATTTCGTTCAGCAGAAATTTCCGGTTCTCCCGGGCTGGGATATACGTCTGCACAGGCACTTAACGCGTTAGCGGAAGTGGCAAATGAGTCTTTACCCAAAGGAGTGGGATTTGCTTATAGTAACATGTCGTTTCAGGAAAAAGCTGCCGAAGGGCAGGGTGGAATTGTATTTGTGATGGCATTAATTTTTGTATTCTTGATTCTGGCTGCCCAATATGAAAGCTGGAGCCTGCCTTTCAGTGTTTTGCTGGGTACGCCCTGGGCCATTATGGGGGCGATGCTGGGACTATTTCTAAGCCGGCTGAGTTCGGACAGTTATGTAAATAATGTATTTGCACAAATCGGATTGGTGATGCTGATCGGATTGAATGCAAAAAACGCCATCCTGATTGTTGAATTCGCAAAAATGAAAATGGAAGAAGGTGCTTCGGTCATGGATGCGGCGATTGAAGGAGCAAAACTTCGATTCAGACCCATTCTGATGACTTCCTTTGCTTTTATCCTTGGAGTGATTCCGCTGGTACGTGCGAGCGGGGCAGGTTCTGAATCCAGGAAAGTGATGGGCATGGCGGTTTTTAGCGGGATGATCACAGCTACCGCGCTGGGCGTGATTCTTATCCCGGCATTTTTTGTATTGCTGGAAAGAAAAAAGAAAAAGAAGAAAAAGGTGGATGCAGCGAATTCATCAGATACAACCCAACATGTTTAAGCGTATGAACAGGAAAGGAAGATATGTATTGCTGGTATTGAGTATAATATTATTTACCGGTTGTATGGTTGGTAAGAAATATACCAAACCTACTGTGCCTGCTGATATAGTATATCCGAATGCGACAAAAACAGATACTTCAGCTCTCGCTGCCTGGTTTGAAGTATATCATGATACCGCTTTACAGACTCTAATCAGAATGGCTATTGACAGCAACCGGGATATGCTTGCGGCCGCATCACGCATGCAGGAAGCCCTCGCCTTATCTGGTGCAGTAAAAGCCAATTTGTATCCGAAACTAAGTTACCAGGCAGCGGCTGGCGGCGGGAAAGCCGGAATAGATGCTACCAAAGTGAATGGCGGTGTGGACGGCGGCTTACTGAATGTTTTCGGGGTACTGAACTGGGAGCTTGACATTTGGGGGAAACTTCGATTACAACATCAGTCAGCCGTAGATGAATTCCTGGCTACGCAGGCTAACCGCGATGCCCTGCAGGTTAGCCTGGTGGGTGAAGTAGCTTCAAATTATTTTTTGCTGCGGGATCTCGACAATGAACTGCAGATTTCGCAATTCACCCTGGAGGGGAGGAAGAAAAATACAAAGATTATTTCCGATAAATTCCAGCATGGATATGTTTCCGAACTGGATCTGCTCCAGGCGCAACAACAGGAAGCCATAGCCGCAGCTGCAGTGCCAAGTTTCCGACGGCAGATTACACAGGTTGAAAATTCGATACGGGTCCTTATCGGGTTGGGTCCTGGTCCGATTATACGCGGTGCAAGTAATTACGACCAGATCTTATCGCCTGATATACCAGTAGGTTTGCCTTCCCAGCTGCTGGAAAGAAGACCCGATGTGATGGCTTCCGAATTTGCACTCCAGGCGCAGTTTGCAAGGATCGGCATTGCGCAGGCCAATCGCTTTCCAACCATTAGTTTAACGGGGGCTCTGGGATTTGCGAGTCCTCAACTTTCCACCCTGCTTTCCAGCAATGGTCTTGTAGCCAATGGCTTTGGATCGCTAGTAGGTCCTCTCTTCAATTGGGGACAAAATAAAAAACTGGTTGAAGTGGAAAAACAGAGAACAGAAAATTTGTATTATCAGTTCCAGCAGACCACATTAAATGCATTTGCTGATGTGGACAATGCTCTTTCCGCTTACCGAAACCTGAATGAAGAACATTTGGCCCGCAAACAGCAAGTAGACGCGGCGACTAGGGCTCTGATGCTTTCCCAGGCCCGTTACGATAATGGCTATACATCTTATCTGGAAGTGATTATCATGCAAACTAATTTATTCGATGCCGAACTTTTGGAATCCACCACGCTGCAATTGAAATTGAATTCCATTGTTTCCCTGTACAAAGCGCTGGGTGGTGGCTGGAATATGACCAATTAATTTGATGAATAAGAAATCTATTTTTCGTCTTTTTAATTGCTGTTTAGTATTAATCTGTGCAGTTTCCTCTTCTTCTCTTGCCAGTTCTAAGGATACCATTTGGGCTTCTTCTTTACACCCCTATGGCAGATATGCATTAAGTGAGCAAGGAAAACTGGAACTGATCAGCTCGGCTGTACATTTTGGATTCCGGTTTTCCGGGACGACCTGCATGATAGATGCTTACATATTGGATCAGTCGGCTCACAATTACCTGCAGTACACGTTGGACGGAGTTTATCAGAAAAGAATTAAGATTTCAGGCAACCATCGTGAGACCCTGATCATCGGCGGAATGCCAAAGAGCCATCATACCATTTGGATATATAAAGCTACTGAGGCGGCAACCGGACCCATTTATATTGAAAAAATAATCGCGACTGATTGTGTACCACTAAAAAACTCCGATCTTCCCCTGATTGAATTTATTGGCAATAGTATTACTTGTGGTGCAGCGGCTGATCCATCTGAGATCCCCTGCGGAACGGGTGAGTACCACGATCAGCATAATGCTTATTATGCATATGGACCGCGTCTCGCTCGTTTATTGAATGTGAATTTTATCCTGAGCAGCGTGAGCGGAATCGGAATCTACCGGAATTGGAACAGCCCGGGCCCGATCATGCCGCAAGTATATGAGAAGACTGATTTGCAGGATAATGATTCGCGATTTTGGGATTTTAAAACCTACCGCCCCCGAATTGTCAGTATTGCGCTGGGAACAAATGATTTTAGTAACGGAGATGGCAGATCGCCCCGGTTACCTTTCGATAGCGCCCGTTTCGTACGGAATTATATCGGGTTCATTAAATTGGTTAAATCTAAATATCCAAAGGCAAGGATCGCGTTACTGAGCAGCCCGATGTTAAATGGTGACCGTCGTGAACTACTCCAGCGCTGTCTTGTAGCTGTTAAAAGGACCATTGACCATCAATTCGATTCGGACAAACCGGTCGCGCTCTATTTTTTCAAACCTATGCAGGCCAGGGGTTGTGGAGGTCACCCCAACCTGGCAGATCATCAAATCCTGGCGGAGGAACTGACACCTTTTTTTAAGAAGCTGTTAGATATTAAAAAATAAAAGGCCAAATTACTTTTTCTGTTTGGTTGATGAATTTATATTTTTTTTTACTTTTTACTTTTGAATTTTTCCTTTAAAAGGTTTTCCTTAACCTTCCATTTGACAATTTCCGAAACCAGTTTAACCGGGACGGGTTTATCTAACGGGAACCGGATAGCTCCCTTCGATGTTTCGTAAGGTGTTAGCTTCTCCCGGAAGACTTTCATCGGACTTGCCGTTGGATAAAATCCATAATGATTTTTCATGGCAGCAAAAAAAACAAGCATACCATTTAATTTATATGCCGGCATATTGTAACTGATCGTTTCTTCAGCCTTTGGAGCCGCCTGCCTGATCGTTTTTCTAAGTGTGTTCAGACCTTTCCGGATTGCAGCCGGGTAAAGGGCAATATATTCATCGACATTAGAAAATTTTCCTTTTTGCTGCATATGATCGGCAAAATATCAATAAAGAAGTTTGTGTCGCTGCAATCCACGAATCTAGTAGTAGTTATACAAAGACAAACCCTCTAAAATCAACGACTCTAAAGGGTTTGCTCAAGTAGATATAACTGATGCCCGATCCCAGGTTCCTTACGAGGAATAAACGCTGTCTGGGATTAATGGCCACCAAAATCAAACACCAGACCGCCTGTAAATCCAAATTGCAGGATGGTCGCATACGTGGTATAAGGATACCCATAATACCAGGCAGTTCCGGTAGCCTGAGCACTTCCCAATAACTGGGCACCGATTTTGATTCCAACCGCATCGCTGGCTTTGAATTTAACCCCGGCTTTGATGTCCCAGGCAAATTTGGTTGAGGAAGACGATCCTGTATAAAAACCCGCGCCAAGTCCCAGACCTCCATAAGGTTGTATCTTGGGATTGTTCATATAATATTGTTCAAAATTCAGCAGGAGGTAAGAAATGGTACCTGTTGTATTGTTGGTATTCTGCTGGATATTACTTGGCCATAAATAAAGAGGTACATTTGTGCGTTGGTATTGATATTGTAGTTCCAGTCCTGTTCCCTGTGCATTTACTCCCTCTAAAGAAGCGCCAAACATACCCCCGGCGTTGATATAGGCATAGGCGTTACCAAAATCAATTTTATCCCTGAATGTATATCCACCATATAAATTAAGGGATAAGTGCTGCGAATATCCGGCAGCTGCAATAAAAAGAATAACGGATGTAATTAGTGTTTTTTTCATAAAAGTTAATTGGGTGTAAAAATCGGTTTTTTACTTGATAAAGTCGTGATATAACTGGTTTTACGGTTAAACGACTATAAAATTAAACTTATTTAATGATTACTGATTTTCATGATTTTTTTCATGAAAAGGGGGAGATAGACATGGCCGATAGGAATCACCTTATCCTTCACATGAATTTGTTGTTTTTCAACGCTGATGATTTTATCCAGTGCCACAAAATACGAACGGTGAACGCGAATAAAACGACGGGCCGGGAGTAGTTCTTCCATTTGTTTCATGGTTTGCAGGCTTACAATCCGGTGTGATTTCGTCATGATAGATACATAGTTTTTCAGGCCCATGATGTAATAAATATCATCGAGTTCCAGACGTATCAGCCTTGTCGCTTCTTTGATAAAAATAAATCCACCTTTCAATTGTGATATTTCTGTGGTAGATTTAATTGACTCAGCCGGAAATTTTATTCTGTATGCTTTTTCAGCCGCACGGAATAACCGATCATACTGAACCGGCTTTAAAAGAAAATCTACTGCATTGTTTTCAAAAGCATCATAGGCCAGGCTCTTATTTGACGAAATCAGTATGACCATCGCATGCAGCTGGAATATACGGATCTGTGTATTGTCAGTTTGTGGCGACCGGTGCATATTAAATAACACAAGGTCTGCCGGTTTGGTTTTTAAAAATACGAGGGCTTCTTTGGGATCATTAAATGAAGCCGTTAATTCCAGGAAAGGAATTTTCCGGATATGAGTTTTAAATGCCTGTACAGATTGGGGCTGGTCATCCACAATGATACATTTCATCATAGTCGCTATATCTTATAAAAAATCTCTTTTATGCGGGATATTGAAAACCGGCTAAAACAGTTTGAATAAAGGACAGACCATATACCATGCGCCATTTAGCATTTGCCTTATGCTTTAGGCCTTTGGCTTTAAGTCTTCACAACACAACTTACATCATTTAATTTCTTTGACATCCGTATAAAAAAACAGTCCCGGTTTTCCGGGACTGTTTTTCATCTATGCTAAATCCGTTACAATTTAGTAATCTGGACTACCCTGATATCAGTACCGAGAGTAAATTTGAGATAATAGTTACCCATGGGCACACCGTGTAAATTGATCGAAACGGTGTTGAAACCTGCCGGACGAATACCTTCAAATAAGGTTTGTCTAACCCTTCCGTCCATATTGAGCAATTGAATTTGAACTCTTTTCTCTTTGTCCATAAGGAAAAGGGCAGCTGCTATTCCATGAATCGGATTGGGTGCAACACGGATATGATAATCATAGCCGCTATCACCCATTTTATTTACAACCTCCACAATGAAACTCTTGGATACTGTTCCGCCACTGCCATCATCTGCTGTGACAGTAACGATGCATTCTCCAACGCTAAGGCCGTGCATAATTAAATTGCTACCGTGGACTTCTATACTGGCATACTTGGAACTGTCTACAGTAGCCGTATAAGAAAGTACGTCTCCCGGATCTTCGTCAGAAAAATAATTACTCAAATCGAGGATCTGGGTTAAACCCTTTTCAATGAACACATAGGGTATGCCTGATGAAACCGGTGCTTTATTGTTTTTGATATACAACTCGAGCGTATCATAACCACTGGCACCATTGATATCTGTCGCTATAAATGGCAGACTCACATGACCGGTATCCTTCTGAATTATGCCTGTTTCACCTGTCGGTTTAACAAATACCTGAGCCAGCGGACTGGCATTTCCAGTGTATCCATAGGAGAGCGCATCTCCATCCGGATCCACGAATACAGTATCCAGTGCAAGAGTTAGGGCAGGTCCATCCAATGAAATGGTGCGGCGTTTAAGATGCTTAACCACAACCGGCGGACGATTGGTATTAATTACCATAACAATTAATGAATCGTTCCGTTTATTTCCATTCACATCAGTCAGACTGATGGTAAACATATGGAGGCCGGCATCATCGTATCCTGGTTTGTAGATAAAGTAACTGCCTGAGTCGGTGTTTTTTACCGATGCAGCTTTATCCTTAGTGATGAGTTTAACCTTGACTTTGCCATCGCCGTCGTCTTGTGCGGGGATCTGGCTGTTTATTGAGTCTGCCTCATGAACAAACAGGGTGTCGTGATTGGTTAACACGGGTGCCTGGTCGATATGAACGAAAACACCCACTTTATATTCCGGAGTGGCCGGGTCGTTCGACCGAATGATCAAATCGACAGACTGGTCGGGCGGCTTTACTTTAGGACCATGGGCAGTAAGCGTTAATCTTTGGTTCTTATTAATTCCTACAGTGCCACTATCAGGCGTAAATGTAAGCCAGCCGCCAGTGCTATCTGTTTGTGCATATGCTGCCATATAGAAATCAGCCAGCCAATAGATTTCCTGGAATGCATCTGATTCAGTTGCCCGGTAATAAAATGTCTGAGGTTTGAACTGATCAGGTGATACATACTGGAATGCCTGCGGGAATCGCATACCAAAAGCATAATCCCATTCAATCCAGAAATCTTCATATGCATTGATTAAAATACTGGAATCCATTTTGGCGATCAAGTAAATTCCTGTACCGGTGGTATCCGGTTGTGCCAGTACTGATTGCTCGTAGACCACGGTTGAGTTATTAATATTGGAACCCAGCCTGATCCTGAATTTGATTGTTGCGGGTATCATATTATCCGTGCGGTATAACGTAGCAACATGCGAAAGATAAAATCCTTTCTTTCCACCGTTGAAACGACTCACTGCCATAACGGAAGGTTCGTCTACACCCGTACCCAGATAGTCTATATATTGTCTTCCGCTGACGGGGTCAAATGCAAGGATGGAATCAGCGAATTTCCCGGCCGGAGAACCCAATGTTGCACTGCCACTGCCATATATCTGGGTATTTTGTCCGCTTCCGTATAAACTGAATACATTTCTCTTTGTTACGGCGTTTTTGACCGGACTTACAGGTTTTACACTGTTATATGCTATACCCGGTCTGTGATATTCAAGACCGATATTATAGTCCAGTTCACCCAATCCGGTATTTCCCAACTGAACAAATCTGCGAACAGAATCCGATTGCTGAAGGATCGCATGAATTGCCGTGGAATCTGTGGTCACCACAGAAGGCTGTATCACTGTTGCAGAAATCGGAATGCTGATGGCAGTCGGATAATCTGAACTCACATTCGCATATTCATGCACGGAATTCATTGAAGGAATGGGTGTGAATGTGATATGATATTTTAGTTCATCACCAGGTGCCAGAACGACCGGGTAAGTAATTACCGGATAAACGTTTAATTCATCTAAGGTGAACGCTGAATTATTTGAAAAATCTATATTGGTAATGGTGATGTTCTGCGTACCATTATTTTTAATCAATACAGGCTGATTGTAGGTGTTTTGAACACTATTTGGGGAAGTATAAGCAACCACTTTGCCAAATGCAACCGTGTCACTTGTTTTAACGGTGTTTGGCCCGTTTACGTCCAATTCAACCGGTATGTGCACTGATGACAGAAGCGGATCATTGGATATAATTGTGATATAATCTTTATAAGCACCATTTGTCATACTGGTAGTCGTCCAGTTAGCAGGCAGATCCACCGATTTACCAGGTTTAATAGTATAAGGTATGGATGGCACATATTCGATGGCGCCGTGATCTTTATACCAGAGTGTTTGGTTGTAGGCCAATGAACCATCTGTTCCATCTTCGTTTTCCATGCCCACTAAAAAGTCCTGTGTATAGTTGGTTGTCAATTCGCCGGATTGGTATAACATTTTAATCCGTCCATCCTTATAGAAAATGGTTTCGAATGTTATAGGACCATTATCGTTAAAATTACCACCCCACATTCCGTAGAATTCTACGATCATCTTTTCGTTGTCAGTATAGTAATAGATCTGACCAAGTGTTTTACCTGTTTGCCAGTCATACCCTTGGGCAAATGGATGGTTAGCTGAAACGATCACACCATTGGGGTCAAGCGGAGAAGGGATGGTTGGTCTGGCATAGAAAATTGTTTTCTCCTTATTCAACGTAACATTACCCATCCAGTCAATAAATAATGACTGATATGTCTTGCCATAATACGGAAAGACAAAGGGTAGTTTGATTTCCTGACTGGCAATGCCCTGGGGCTGAAGAATGGAACTCGTGCCGAGACCATTTGCAAGTTCAACCCAATTGTAAGCAGCCGTACTGCTGTCCATCGATTTATGAATAGAATAAGTGTGTGCAGAATCCAATCCGTTTCCTACTCCCTGACCAGCCTGGTTCATAACAAACCATTGCGGATGTTCAACCATGATTTTCAGGTCTCCGTCCCCGTTATTGGTGACTTTAAGGGATGCGGGATGTTTTTGACCAATATTTAATGAATTGGTTTGGCCACCTGTTAATGCATAAGTCATGGAAGGTGCTGCCATTCCGCTCCCTGTTAAGACAACGCTGAAAACAGCTTTCGCTGAATCGTCCGTTGTAACGGTCAATGTTCCCGGATAAGATTTCTCTGCTGTCGGAGCAAAGGTTACCGGAATATGTAATTCGGAAAGAGCAGGAACAGACACCGGACCCTGATCCGTTGAATAAGCACTGTTACTGAAACCAGTTTTTAATAAATTAACTGGTTTGGTTCCTGTGTTGAGGAAAACCGCATCTATTTTTGAGGTGGCGTTTTTATAAATCTTACCGAATGCCAGGGTGTCTGTTTTTTTCATCATTCCCTGGATTCCGGTAACCGTAAATATGACCGGCAGATCCACTTTTTCCTGCAGAGGGTCATTGGTGGTTAATGCAATAGACGTGTTGTATGTGCTGTCGATCAAACCATCTGCTGAAGCGGTGACTGTAATTTTAACGGAATCACCTACAGATACTGCCCCACTGCTGGGGAAAATAGATGTAATAAATTTTGGTGCTGAAGGTACCCACAATAGAGTTGTATTGTCTGCTACCACAAATGGAGCAGGCTGAATGAAGTCCGGAGAAACGGCTACGTTAATGCCTTTGGTCTCGTCCTTACTTTCCAATCCAATTAATGCATATTGCTGACCCCAAGTATTGTTGACCGTTTTATAATTCATTTCAATCTTTCCATTGCTATACAATACAATCTGGAATGTTGCCTTACCTGCACTAAATGATCCGCCAAATTCATAACCGGAAAAATATTCCAGGTCATTGTATTGAACAATGAATTTTCCCGGAAGGGTTTTTACAAATACATGTTCGTTCGTGTTGACAACCGGGGCATAGTATTCCAGAAATAATCCGGCAATCAGACCGTTGAGACCGTCGTTAGGAGTCGGAAGACAACATGAGACAACATTCATGGCGCCCGGATAATTCAGGGAAAGTGATCCGAAGCTGTTCACATATATCTGGCCGATGGTGTCGCCATAGAATTTCATTTTGAATCCCAATGGATACAATGCTGAAGTTTTTATGTCTGCCGCAAGCTGTTTCGTGATTTCCCTTCCAGTAGTTGAGATATCGTCCCAGGTATAGACCGGTCCATCTGGTTCATTGCTGTCAATCCAGCCATAGTCCAGAGAAGGGTCATTGCCTTTGGCCATTTTTGCCTTCAACTTTAATTTGGTGATGGCAGCAATTTCCGGCATGGAATAACTCAATGGATATTTGCCCGTTTTATTCGAAATGACAAAAGTATTTTTTCCGGTCGAATCCACTTTGGCTACGATTTGGATGGGAACTTTTGAAAGAGTCATCACCGGAGGTTTAACACCCACCCCGGCGCCTGATAACTTCAGGGTTCCGTCGCTCGTCGTAATTGTTATTTTAGCCAGCTGTTGTCCCGCTGCAGTAGGCGTAAACCGAATTGTCAGTTTAGAAGAGTCTCCAGGATTCAGGGTATCCGGCATGAAAACCAGGGAGAATTTGTTGTTGTCGGATTTGAATACAAATTTCTTCAGCGTCGACAATCCGGCGTTGTATAACATAATTGATGCGTCGCCGTCTTTTCCGATAAATACAGACTTAGTATCCAGGATTCCTTCTTTGGATGTCAGGGTTCCTTTCTGTCCATTTACCGTAACAACCAGGGGAACGCCCGTCATCGGTGTATTGAGGTCATTAGAACTGATCTGTAAGTTAAAATTGTATACACCATTGCGAATCGTACTTGCATTACCGTTTGCAGCGATAGTTGTTGCCGAAAGACCTGCCAGATTACCGCTGTTTGGTAAAAGACTGATCAGGGATCCGGGATAACCTTCGTTGCTCAGTGCGTACATAAAGAATCTTGTGGGACCCAGTACGCTGTTGAGTGTTACCCAGCTCTTGCCTTTATCACTACTTACAAAGAAGTCGTTCGCCAATGAATCGGGTGCGCCATATTCCGCTCCCTGTATAAAGCCAAACATCGGATCATACTGGTACACGATCCAGAACCATTCTCCCGGTTTAAACAGAAAACTTCCGTTCAATTTGGTGGGAGTAAATGCGTAATCAGTTATCGGATCCACCAGGGTTTGTTTAAGCAGCAGGGTTCCTTTGGAAGGATCACTACCACCCTGATAAATATAAACTGTAATCGGAGCAGCAACACCGGAGGTTTGAAACACCGTACCGACATGGGTCAGGTTAAAGGGTTTACCGGTTACATCAAATCGGGTTGCGGCTGAAAAATCTACCCTCTGATCATCTCCAATAAAATAATAAGTGTAATCCTGGTCAACCAGTCTCAGCGTATCGTTAAATCCACCATCCTGTCTTGCCCAGCTGGACGAAACGGGAATGGGACTGCCAGTCCAGTTCATGACCCCTGTACCGCTGTTGGTCAGCTTGAAGGAAGTGGATTGAGCCGGATTTACAGGCACATTGATGGTCATACGTAGCGTATCGGTTGGCAGACTGACCACAGGACCATCTTTCGTTGTGACAACTACCTGGTTGGATAGTGAATTTTCATTTCCCCAGAGATCCTTTGCGCTCACATTGATATAGAATACAGTCGATGGAGTTAATCCACCGATATTATAAGATTCTGCAGAACCCGCGGGCAGTGCTTTTTTGATAAATATTTTGGTTGCGGTATTTTTGTTTGATTCATCGAATGGAGCCTTTGAATAATAAATAATATAACTATCAGCGTTGGTGTTGTCCTGGTCTGCTGGTGCGGTCCAGTTCAGGTCGATACTGTTTTGTGCATTGCTGACTCCTTTTAAATCTGAAATTGTGACCGGAGGAATGCCCTTATCTGTTTGTAGGGCTTTTCCCGCATCCAGTGCACCCACACCCATTAACCCGTTATAATTCGGATCCATGGCGATGAAGGGCCGGATGGAATGAAACAGTCTGTTTTTTAAATCATCATTGGTGAATCCCATTTTTCCGAACTGGGAAACAATCAGGGCAGCTACACCGGAAACATGAGGTGTCGCCATGGAAGTTCCTTCCATATAACCATATCCATTATTGGCTACAGTGCTGGCTACCATTTGGTGACTTGATCCGTCAGCTGCATCACCACCACCCGGAGCTGAAATATCCACCCAGTCACCATAATTTGAATAAGCTGCTTTGTTATCAAAGACAGTCGTCGCGCCTACAGCAACACAGGAAGGATAATAACCTGGATAATAGAGGTCATTGTTGTTATCATTTCCTGCGGCAAAAACTACGACACCCCCATACATGGGACCAACCTGGTTGCCGTTTGCATCCAGGCCCGCTTCCTTGGAAAAATAATCGATGGCATCGAGTACAGCCTGATCATATACACCTGGTACAGTATATCCCCAGGAATTCTGGGAGATGACAGCGCCATTATTGGCACCATATACAATGGCTGCCGCTGTTCCGGCGCCATCTGCTCCATTTGTGCCAAAAATTTCACTCGACATGATGCGTGCTCCGTCACCTACGCCTGTTCCACCTGCAATTCCGCAAACACCTTTGCCATTGTTATTGACCGCGGCGATGGTTCCAGAAGTGTGGGTTCCATGATCACCTGGTGTAATGGTACTTGAATTATCTCCAAAATTATATCCGTGAATATCGTCAATATAACCATTGCCATCATCATCAACGCCGGGTAGTCCATTAAGCTCAGCAAGGTTAACCCACATGTTGGCTGCAAGATCTTCGTGTTTGTAATCTACGCCCTCATCCACCACATCAACAATGACATTTGGCTTACCGGCATTTATTTTCCATGCCGGCTCCAAATCAATATCAGCACCCGTGTAACCACCTTCCTGTCCTGTATTGTGATAATGCCATTGCAGCCAATAGTATGGATCATTTACGGGTGGAGTATCAGTCCCGGCATCCAGAGGTTTTGATGGCGTGCCGGTGATCTTAGTAATCGGGGAAGCAATGGATTTGATAACATACGCTGGCTGCACGGTTTCCACTTCAGTAACCGCCTTGAAAGAATTTACAGCCGATGAAATTTCAGTTGCATTGTCAACCTGGAGTGCGTACCATCTGTCCAGTCCATATTTATGTTGTTTGGCTTCCATTAAACCGGCATTCGGAAAAATGCGAACCATTTTAATGGCTTTAAACTGGCGTGCAACAGCATCCAGATGTCCGATACCGGTTTGGAAGGTTTCCGCTCTGGTATTTAATGAAAGTTGGGTAAGTCTTTTTTGAAGCGTTGTAAAAGGAGCTCCTGCCTTCATCTTTAACAGGATTTTTCCGGGCGTAACATCTTTTGCTCCGGCCTGCACCGACTTCGTTTGAATCACTGCACGCTGCAAAGGTAACTGTGATTGTTGGGGCTGTATTGGTGCATGCTGCGGTTGAGGCGCCAGTGTCTGGGCCTGATGGGCTTTCTGGCCTTGAATTTTTGGTGTTTGGGCCAATAATAAATTGACGCAAAGCATGAGCATTGCGCCAAAAAATGTGCGT
>JBGPBW010000002.1:0-66877 GCA_041481385.1 Puia sp. | reverse complement strand
TCCCGCGGAGTAGCCCCCAGTCCGTTCAGCAAAACAGAAACTTCATCTCCTTTCTGATAGGGCAGATCAGGCAGGATCTGTTCTAACATTTGCTGCACGATATCGTCTGCTGTCTGCAACGCTCCCCGACGGATTCCCGGCTCTCCGTGAATACCCATCCCGATTTCCATTTCATTTTCCCCAAGAGAAAATAGAGCCCTCCCCACTTCAGGCAGGATGCAAGGTGTGAGCGCAACACCCATACTTCGCACATTCGTGCAGGCTTTTTCTGCAATTCGTTTTACTTCTTCAAGAGCAGCCCCTTCTTCAGCCATGGCGCCTGCTGTTTTGTAAACGTAAAATATACCGGCTACGCCCCTGCGTTTGCCTTCTTCCCCTTTGGGTGCAGATGCTACATCTTCACCGGCGATCACCTGTTCCACATGTATATCTTCCATATCCGCCAACTCAGCAGCCATGTCGAAGTTCATAATATCACCACCATAATTTCCATAGATATACAATACACCCGCACCCTGATGGATGGCCTTCGTCACTTCCAGCATCTGATCTGCACTCGGCGACTGAAAAACGGCGCCAACTGCGCAGCCATCCAGCAGACCTTCACCTACATAACCAAGAAATAAGGGCAGGTGCCCGGAACCCCCGCCAGTGGCAATGCCTACTTTGTTTTTTTTTCCTGATCCTGCTTTAACGATACTCCGCAGATCGTTTCCCGCTGACCTTAATTGATGGGGATGGGCAGCAAGAATGCCTAATAACATTTCGTCCACAAAATGTTCCGGGGCGTTCATGATTTTTTTCATGCTAGATTGGTTTATTTCAGAATGGAGTGATTTTTTTTACAAGTTATCAATATTGTTTTGCCGTGATGATCAGAGAAAGGCCCAATGCATATAAAAGGAACATGGCAACGAGATATTTGTTTACCGATTTGGGAGCCAGCCTGAATTCTTTCCAAACCAATACGCCCCAGAGCACGGCCACCATCGTGGCCCCCTGTCCCAATCCGTAAGAAATAGCGGTACCAGCTTTATCCGCTGATAACGTCATCAGGGAAAAACCAAGGCACCAGATGATACCGCCAAGGATGCCCACCAGATGATCTTTGCGGGTGCCTGTACGAAAGTAGTCCCGGAGGGGAATGACCGGGCCCGTAAAGGGTTTGCGCATTAGATAATAATTCCAGACACCGGAGGAAACCAGCAAACCCACAGAAAAGAAAACAATTGCAGTATATGGCGTCAGCTTTCCGGATTCAGGCAAAGTCAGATTCGACGAAACCGAACTCACCAGCAGCGGGTAAAAAAAACCCATAAAAATACCTGTGCAGATGGAAAGGATAATGCCAAGCCTGACTGATTTTTTTCCCGATGAAGGGATCCGGCTGTAAGCCATGCCATCCAGAATGATGGCCAAAACAATGCAGGCCAGTCCGGTAAAAAGAATCCATGGATTGCCAATGGGTTTGATCAAATAGCCTGATATGACGCCAAGAACAAGAGCAAGTCCGACGCCTATGGGAAATGCAATGGCCATACCGGCAATATCGATCACGGTCACCAGCAGTACATTGGATAAATTGAAAATGACTCCCGATAAAAATGCAAAACCCAGATGCTTAACCGAAGCCTGGGACAGGTCCGCAACAAATGACCGGCCTTCAGGTCCATGACTGCCAAGCGTAAAAGCAAGCATAAGGGAAAACAATACTACACCAATGGAATAGTCCCAATAATATAGTTGAAAATACCAATTCTTCCCGGTCAGTTTCATGGTATTGGCCCAGGATCCCCAGCAAATCATGGTAACCAGGCAAAGCAAAACGGCTATGGGATACGACTCAATGATCACCATATGGCAGGGGTCTTTTCGCTTAAAACTACCATATTATCAGAGCGAACAATTCACTAATATATCCAAAACTGATACTGATGTAGTATTGTTTAGGTAAAAAGGATATTTTTAAAAATTACCACCGCTATGATGTAGAAAAGATGTAGGTACTAATTTAATATCCGCCTGCAGGCATCTTCGCCACCACAACGGTTCCTGTCATTTCCGGATGAAGCGTGCAGTGGTAAGCAAAGGTTCCGGTTGTTGAAAAAGCCCTGGTAAACCTGGCACCCACCGCAATAGTGCCACTGTTAAAACTGCCATCATCCGCGGTCACAGTGTGTGCAGTTGTATCGTTGTTTTCCCAGGTAACTGTTGTGCCTGTAGATATAGAAAGACTTAATGGATTAAATGCCATATTCTTTATTGACACAGAAGCGGTCGAAGCCGGTGGATTACTGGAATTATAGCTGTTACTCTTGCTGCAGGAGAACATCAAAAAGGCAGCCGTCACCAATGCAAAAAAACCGGAATAAAATATTTTCGTTTTCATAAAAGTCATTTTTGTTTTTAATAAATAAATTTTAAGGACAGGGTATGGGTTCTTCAATAATATTTCAAAACAGGTGCCATGGCGCTGACTATGGAGGTATTTTAACATATAGCCATCTCTTGATTTCTGTAGAAGATGTTAAAATATGAAGTGTTCAATATATGTTCTCAGTGCAAAACTTCTGTCCGGTTTTTTATGGATATTTTTCATGGAAATCAGATCTACAACATTTGAATTAACTTTAATTGATTTGAAAACAATTCATCATGTCTACCATCTTATCAGAAGACAAACTCCGTCAGCAGCCGGCACCGGTGGAGATGGGCAACCATAATTTTCGCGAAGCGGGCCATCAGCTTATCAACGATATATCGGGCCTGATCAGTTCCATGCGCGAATTCCCGGTCACAACAGCACCAACGCCCGGCAAACTTCAGGGGAAACTGCCTGTAGATTTTCCATCATCCGGAACTGATCCTGCTGTGCTGTTAAGAGAAACCTGGGAATTGCTTGTCAACAACAGTTTATTTAACGGACATCCGCGGTTTTGGGGATATATCACTTCTTCGCCCGCACCGATGGGTATCCTCGGCGATTTGATGGCTTCAGCAATAAATAGCAACTGCGGGGCCTATGTGCTTTCTCCTGTTGCAACGGAAATTGAAAAACAAACCATCCGTTGGTTAGGGGAGTGGATCGGGTATCCGGCTGATGGAGGTATCATGGTCAGCGGTGGTAATATGGCCAATTTCATTGGCTTTCTGGCTGCACGCAAGGCTAAAGCGAACTGGGATATCCGAAAACTCGGGCTGGCACCTGCACAAGGGAAATGGAGGGTGTACACTTCAGCTGAAACACATACCTGGATCAGCAAAGCTGCCGACCTGTTCGGCCTCGGCCTGGATGCCATCCATTGGATACCTGTTGATGCGGAACAGTGTATGGATATTTTAATTTTGGAACAAAAAATTATAGAAGATAAAAACCAGGGACTTGTTCCGTTATTGGTTGTCGCAACTGCGGGTTCTGTCGGAACAGGTGCCATAGATCCGCTGGACGGTATCGCAAGGATTTGTAAAAAACATGATTGCTGGTTTCATATTGACGGAGCTTATGGCGGATTTGCAGCAGCATTATCCGAATTAAAAAATGATTTTCAGGGTATCGATCAGGCTGATTCGATTGCGATCGATCCGCATAAGTGGTTGTACAGTCCCCTGGAAGCCGGTTGCACACTGGTAAAAGACAGAAGTACATTGTCGGATGCTTTTAGTTTTCATCCCACGTATTATAATTTCGATGGTATTGAAGAACCTCAGACGAATTTTTATGAACAGGGGTTACAAAATTCAAGAGGATTCCGGGCCCTCAAAGTCTGGCTAACCTTTCGGCACCTGGGCGCAGCCGGTCATGCTCAGTTGATCCGGGAAGATATCCGGTTGGCAAAAAGGCTTCATACCTTATTGCTGAAAGAAGAAGAAATCGAAACATTCACCCAACACCTGAGTATTACAACCTTCAGGTATCGTCCAACCGGATTAGATATCAACAAAGATCCCGGATACCTGAATGACTTAAACCAGGCCATCCTGAATGACCTGCAGTCCGGCGGAAAAGTATTTCCAAGTAATGCTGTATTGAACGGACATTTTTTGCTGCGGGTTTGTATTGTCAATTTCCGCACCACCCCCGATGATATTGACCAGCTGCCGGCCATCGTGATTCAAACCGGGAAACGTCTTGATACACAGCTTCGAAAACATAGAAACCTGTCCGGTGATCAGAGTTAGTCACATTTGGGCAAAGTGGCAGCATATTTGAAGGATTGGTATCAATATCCTTGAAAGACGTTGAAACTCTTCATAAAAAATATGACCGGCCTCCCGTCTGCTTTTAAACTGGTATCTATATTCCGACGGCTGGGTTTGTCCCCAACCATCTTTCCGGGTGGGGAAGTGGAGTTACCGGAAAATATTCCATCGGCAAAATTCCGGTTGCTAAAAAAATCATTACGAAAAGCCCAGTACGATATTCTCGTGGATAAAAAAATGATCCTCGCAGAAAAAGTGGTGAACCTCGTAATGGAAATGATTCACTATTCACAGGATCTCCCTTCAGTGAATTATTCTGAGTATATCAGCAGACATTTATGCACCAGTTATAGTCTGGTTTCGAAATCATTTTCAAAGGCCAGGGGCATTACGATTGAACAATTTATCATCGGCCAGAAAATCGAAAGAGTTAAACAATTGCTTACATTCCAGGACCTCACGGTGGCCGAAATCGCATGGAAACTTCGGTATAGCAGTCCCGCCCATCTCTCTTCGCAATTTAAAAAAGTAACCGGTATGAGTCCTTCCATTTTCAGAGGAAAAAATTCCCGCAAATAATCCGCAGTTCAATCCCGGGATCAGAATTCTATAAGTTTTAATCTGAATTATATAAGCCGTTTTTTCAGAAGGGGTCCGGATTTTGTGGCCCTGTCAGGTATACTGCCGGAATCCACACCCCATGTCCAGTCCCAAATCCTAAACACAGATCTACACTCATCTCCAGACCGCGGATGAATACTGAAACCTGTTTATGATGTATGAATTTCATGGGAATGAAAATGACCAGAGATACAAAACTATAATTGCATGAATCAAACATTTACCCAACAATATATCGGAGTCTTGAATATGACCGTCAGGTTTCAGCAATTTTTTCACAATTGTAAAAACCCACGATCATGCTTAAAAAAACCTTTAGGACCTTCGCCTTTCTGATTCCCCTGTTCACAAGTTTTTACGGAATCGCCCAGACCCACAGGGAATTTGCCGGAAAATTATTTGTGAACCAGCCGCGTGAAACGCCGTTGAGGGATATCAATCGACTGCCTGTTTTTTTGCATCAGTTCTCCAGGAGTTATGACGGAACAGGCAATAATATTTCCAGCCGCCAGGCATTTGAATACGGTGCGGCGGATATTCCACTGTTTCGGGAAATTCCGGCAGCATACGGACCTGCTGATCCGAACAATGCCATGGCTGGCAGCGGGCGTCCAAGTCCCCGCGAAATCTCCAATGTATTATGTGATGAACCGGTTACCCATTTCAATGATCGCGGACTGAGCACACTGGTCTATGTGTGGGGACAGTTCATTGATCATGATATGAGTCTGACACCAACGGGCACAACAGAGTATGTACCGATTCCATTACCTGCTGATGAAAAAGTATTTACCGAAGACATCCCCTTTTTCAGAAGTGAAGTGCGGGCAGGTACTGGGAAAGGAACGCCACGTCAGCAGACCAACCTGAACACCTCCTGGCTCGATGCTTCGATGGTATATGGATGCGATTCCGTCCGGGCAAAATGGCTGCGCACATTCAGCAAGGGTAAGATGAAAACCTCGGCAGGAAATTTCCTTCCCTGGAACACATTGACCGGAGAATTCTCGGGTGCCATCGATCCCAATGCACCCGATATGGCCAACGACAGCAACCACACCATCAAAACTTTTGTGGCGGGAGACATCCGTGCTGCCGAACATCCGGGAATTGCCGGTCTGCATACGCTGTTCGTGCGCGAACACAATCGGATCTGTGACCGCCTGGTGGCCCAGGGATTCAAAAATGATGAATTCATTTACCAGATGGCGCGTAAGGAAGTGGGTGCGCTGATCCAGGCGATCACTTATCAGGAATTCCTGCCGGCGATCGGTGTTAAACTGGATAACTATGCAGGATATAAACCCAATGTGCGCCCCGATATCATGAATACATTTGCTACTGCGGGATACCGGATCGGTCATACCATGGTGGCGGATGATATTCTCCTCCGGAATAATCAATGCCAGGTCGTCGCACCCGGGGCGCTTGATCTCGTGGATGTATTCTGGGTACCCTCCGTATTGCCGACTTACCAGATGGAACCTTTTATGAAAGGATTCGCCTCCCATACATTGTATGAGACTGACACCCGCATCAACAGCGTGTTGCGTAATTTTCTTTTCGTCAGTCCAAATGATCCCTCAAGATTCGGAATAGACCTGGCCAGCCTCAACCTGCAACGTGGAAGGGATCATGGTCTTCCGGATTATAACACCGTTCGGAAATTTTACACCGGCAGCCGGGTTACCAATTTTTCACAAATCACCAGCGACAGTGCCCAGGCTGCTTCCCTGAAGGCTTTGTATGGGAATGTGAATAATATCGATCTGTGGATCGGCATTCTTTCAGAAGATCACCTTCCCAATGCTTCCCTTGGGCTCACCATGAGTAAGATCTTAAAAGCCCAATTTGAACACCTTCGGGATGGAGATTTTTATTTCTACTTAAATGATCCCTACCTGCCCTTTAACGTGCGATATGAGGTGAGCAAAACCAGATTTGCAGACGTACTACAGAGAAATACCAAACTGACAACCCTGCAGTCCAATGTCTTCTTCACATTACCTTGCCCGGGTGAAACCGGAGAAGATTCCGTAGCCCTTGCAGACTCCGTGTTATCTCCAACAGTGGAACGGGAAGTGAATACGACGGCCAGGATATTTCCCAATCCGGCTACACATAACCTGCATGTTGATTTTGGAAACTGGACGGAGGCTGTACACCTGAATATATTCAATACGGGGACTGCGCTGGTTAAATCCCAGACGGCATCTGCGGGTGCCGGTGGAACCGACATCAATATCAGCGAATTGCCGCCGGGTGTCTATATCGTCACCATCAGTAATGGAAAGGATCTGAAGACTTTTAAACTGGTCAAGACGGCCAACTAGCCAATTTACCATAATGAAATAACCCGGACGGTTAAAAGCCCGCCTGATTTTCACGAAATTGAAAATGGGCGGGTTTTTCATTGTCCCGTTTCTAAACCGGTGGTTCTCCGGGATCTGCCACAACAACCACAGAAAAATAAATCGGGTTTGGAATCTGCCTGCGGCCTGTTTAAAGACATTAAAGGTATATTTCCCTTTCCCAATGGCTGGAGCCCTCCGCTCGTCCTTTCAGGGCACTTTATTATTTATACAAGTGACTACCTTTAATATTAACAAAATAGAAAGCAGCGCTGCATGAACATGTTCAGATTTCGTATGGTGTTCATAGGGATGTTTTTCCAGTTCATCCTGGGGAATCACCTGCAGGCTCAGGAATTTGATGAAAGTAATTTTATCAGGTACACAAGGTTGCAGGGTTTATCCAATAATTATATTTCAGGTATTGTACAGGATTCCACGGGTTATATCTGGATCGCCACCCATAAAGGCCTGAATCGTTTCGATGGGAAATATTTTCAGTCTGTTTTTAAAAGCACGTCGCGATCGCCGTTACCCGATAACCAGATACAGTCCCTGCATACACGCAGCGGCCATGAAATTATCGGGGCAACACGCGCAGGGGCATTTGCATTTAATCCGGAAACCGGCCAGTATCTGAAGTTCATTGTACCCAGCGACTCAACCATTTATTTCTGGGCCAATAACGTATTCGATATCAGCAAAGACAAACTGGGAAATTATATCGTTTCGACTAAAACTGGCCTCTACATTTTTGATTCCGGTGGCAAACTTATCCATCGCTACGATCACCACAATCCAAAAGATGTCGGCAAACAGGAATTGATTTATGGCGGATGGGTGAATTCTCTTACCGATGGATCCAGTTTTCAACAGAACGGTTTGCTGGGCAGTTTATATGATCCTTATCTGAACCGTATCGACACCCTCTTCGTTGAAAAAAGGGATTACCTGAAAAAACTAATCACCGATTCGATGGGAGGGATGAAGATGGCCTGGGGTAACAGGCACGGAGAACTCATCATTTTAAACACGGACAGAAATACCCTGGATGTGACAAGCATATATTCTTCGGTATCCAATTCAAGCCCCATGCCTTTTAGCGTAAGCGCTGAACTGGGATGGAGCAGCAAACTGACTTTTATCAACGACAGCCTGTTCAGCGTAACCTGCAAGAACAATGGTTTCTATCTGTTGCATTTTAATTTCAGAACCGGACTGCTGACCTGCGACGGCAAAAAATATTTCGGGCATGATGCATGTACGGCGATCTACAGAGACCGTGAAGGCCGCCTCTGGATCGGGACAACAGATGGATTGTATAAACAAAACCTGCACAATTCTTTTTTTTCAGTTAACGACCTTTCCCTGCAGGACAGCCAGATGGTGAGTCACGATATCCGGACGATCTATATGGATGATCATTTCATATTTGCCGGACTGCTGAATGAAGGAGGATTGCTGATCCTGGATAAAAAATCGGGAGGGATCAGGAATCATCTCCGTTTTACCACTCCGGCATTTACCAGCAATACCGTTGTGAATATCTTTCCATTTAGTTCCGATACCCTATGGATTGCGACAAGCTCCGGCATTCTCTGGCTGAACAAGGAGAATCTGCATTATGGGAAATTAAAAATACCTGCCGAGCTGAACTGGATATCATTCACCAGCTCAAGAACTTTTTTTCAGGATTCAAAAAAGAACATATGGATTTCCTTTGTTACCCTTAACAGCCTGGTTCGGTACGACCGGAATACACAGACTTTTTCCGAAATCAGCATTGAGCGGAATCCCCTTTTAAAAATCACATTTGTCATGAGCATGGCAGAAGATGTTCAGGGTAATATTTGGCTTGCCGGAGACGGACTGTGCCGATGGAACACGGCGAAGCAACAGATAGATACCCTGATTCCCTACCCCAGGGTGAGCAGACTTTTATTAAATTATATGTATATCCTGGACCGGGATAGTGGAAATAATCTCTGGTTGTCTTCCTACGACAACCAGATTGTACAATACAACTGCACTTCCCAGTCCATGAACCTGCGCCAGCAGGAGAACAATAATATGGATGGCAATACGGTGACGAGTTCGCCCATCATTCACGATTATATATGGATGGGCACCGATAACGGTATTTCCGCATTCAATATCATCAATTATTCGGTAAAACAATTTACGTATGCCGATGGACTGCCATCGGTAGCCATTACTACGATTGGGAGGGGAAGTTTTTATGACCGGTCTGCCAATCGGTTTTACCTGGGGGCAAAACACCGGCTTATTTCATTTACGCCCGATGTAAATCTATCGCGTAAACTGGCGCCAATGCTCTTTATCGAAAAATTAACCACCCGCGACTCAGTAATCCGCTCCGTTTCCAATGTCGTACGGTTAAAATATTCTCAGAATAACCTCACCATCTATTTCAATACCATCAATTACACAGATCCTGAAGAAAATCGTTTTTCCTGGCGCTCGCTGACTGGTAATGATACAAGCTGGAATGATGTCAATAATCAAAATTCAATTTCACTCACCAACCTGGAGGGTGGAATGAATTCCGTACAAATCAAATTGCTCTCTGCCAACAACCACTGGCCGCAACAGGTCAAAACGCTTTTCATTTATATTCAACCCCCATTCTGGAAATCTGCTTGGTTTATTTTCCTTTTTGCTACGGGTATCGCAGCATTAATCCTGTTCATTTATAAAACCCGGGTTAATAACGTCAGGAAAAAAGAAAGGGAAAAAGCCCGTGTACAGCAATTGATTGCCGAGGAGTACAAGAACCAGTTTGAACTCGAACAGATCAGTAATTATTTTTCTTCCTCAATTGCCAGTATTAAGAATGTAGATGATGTATTATGGGATGTAACCAAAAACCTGATTGGAAGGATGAATTATGAAGACTGCATTATCTACATGTGGAATGGAGACAGGACCAGGATGGTTCAGAGAGCGGCCTACGGTCCGAAGGGCAATCCCAAAACCATCACGGCCCAGGCCTTCGATGTCGAACCGGGACAGGGTGTGGTGGGGCATGTAATGCTGACCAAGGAATCACAACTGGTCTGCGATACCCGGAAAGATCCGCGATACCGGGTCGACGATATGAACCGGCTCAGTGAATTGTGCGTGCCTATTATTCACAACGATGAACTGATCGGCATCATCGATTCAGAACATCACCGGATGAATCATTTTAAAGAAAGGGATGTAAAAATGCTGACGACCATTGCTACCCTGGTCGGGAATAAAATAAAACAAATAGAATCGGAACAGTCCCTGGTAAAAAAACAGAAAGAGCTTGCCTATATCAATCAGCAGTTGGCTGAGGCACAGCTGTCGGCCCTGCAGACACAGATGAATCCGCATTTCATCTTTAATTCCCTGAACAGCATCAAGGGGATGATTCTGGAAAACGAACAGCTGAAAGCATCCAGATACCTGACCCGGTTTGCCCAGATGATCCGCATTACCCTCAACCAATCCAAAGAAATATTTACTACTTTATATGAAAACCTCGAACACCTGGAAAGTTACCTGGTGATGGAAAAACTACGCTTTGATGATTCCTTTACTTACCGGGTGATCGTAGACGAATGTATCGACAAGGAAGAAACGATGATACCGACGCTGATGATCCAACCCCTGGTAGAAAATGCCATCTGGCACGGGCTGATGCAGAATGAAGGTGAAAAAAGAATCCTGATTCATTTTTCAAAGATGGAAGAAACCATTTCCTGTATTATAGAAGATAATGGCATTGGCATCATCCGTTCCGAAGAATTAAAAAAGCTGCACAGGCCTTCCCACAATTCGGTCGGCCTGAACAACCTGCGGAACCGGATTCAGATCATGAATGAAAAATATGATATTGACTGCTGCCTTGACATTTCAGACTTACGGAATGGAAACCCGAATATATCCGGCACCTGTGCCGTTTTACGATTTAAAATAATAACCAGTAAATTAAATTTATGAAAGCAATCCTTGTTGATGATGAACCGGATGGAATCCGCACATTAAAAAAGCTTTTAGAACTGAATTGTCCCGATGTGGAAATTGCGGCGACTTTTAATTCAGCCGAAACTGCAAAAAGCAAAATGGACGAAATTCGGCCCGACCTGCTGTTTCTGGACGTGCGCATGCCGGGGAAAAGTGGTCTGGACATGCTCGCTGAAATGGGTGAGCATAATTACGAAGTTATTTTTGTTACTGCCCACAATGAATACCTGCTCCAGGCACTTCAGTTTAGTGCGGTCGATTACCTGATGAAGCCGGTGGATGAAGACAGGCTCGTGGAAGCCGTGGAACGGGTTAAGAAAAGGCTGCAGGCAGATACCGACCAGGCACAGGCCGAGGCGTTGCTGTACAATATCAGTAAGGCCGGTTCTCCAATGGAAATGCGGCTTTGCCTGCCTACCCTGAAAGGATTTACCATTGTGAAGCTGGAGGACATTGTGTATTGTGAAGCTCAGCGGAGTTATACGATTTTCCGTCTCACCGGTAATAAGACCATCATGATTTCAAAACCATTGTTCGACTATGAGCAGTTGCTGGCTGGAACGATTTTTCTTCGGGTTCACAAATCCTTCCTCATCAACCTGCTTCATATTAAAGAATACCTCAGGGGAGAAGGGGGAACGGTGATTATGAGTAATGGTATGGAAATTGAAGTCAGCCGCCGGAAAAAAGACTTATTCCTCACCAAGGTGAAAGAATACTTCAAATATTAAATAAAAAAACCGCCATAAAAACTTGTTTTGGCGGTTCCTACGGGATAAGGATTAAACGAAAATCTTGCCTATATATGTTTTTTGTTCTTTGAGGAATATCCCATCTCTTTAAAGAAATCCAGTAGACCTTCCGACACAGCATCCGCCAAAAAGGGAGGTTTTTCTTCGGCATAACGAAACATACTTAACATGGTTTTCATCCATTTTATTGATCCGGCAACAGCGGAGATCACCATCTTCAGAAAATAATTGTTGTATGCCCGGCCGGGGGCGAATTCATTTTTCATTTGTCCTTTACAGTTCGATGCATTCGGGACGCAAATAAATAAAAAAATGGATTTTTGGTTACCGGTATCCAACCATCGGCTGCCCCGGCCTGATTAATGGTTTATTCATGCCCATAAGAGGTGATGAATCTTCTCAGTGTAGAAAACTTCCTGAACCCGTTCGGAAATTCATTGATGCCGCCTGTCGGACCACAACAACCTATAGATGGTTGGCTGTTTCATTTTATTAGTCATCTTTTATTTTTGTTCCTGTTATTTATTGGCCTTTTTCGTTTCACTCAAACCAGATCTTCGCATGTCAACCCTAGCCGTGGCCCAATTTACTCCCGAACGTCTTGTTTATCCTGAAGCAAAAACCAATAGGCTGGATTCCATTGACCTTGTCAGGGGTTTCGTGATGGTGGTTATGGCCCTGGATCATGTTCGTCACGCTTTTCACTACGACGCATTTTATTATGAGCCTACTGACTTGGCCCATACAAATACCATTTTATTTTTCACACGCTGGATAACCCATTTTTGTGCGCCGGTATTTGTATTTCTCGCCGGAATTTCAGCTTATTTGTACGGAATTAATAAAACCAGGCGTGAACTGGCACATTATCTCTTCACCCGAGGACTCTGGTTGATTTTTGCCGAGCTTTTTATTGTGGGCCTCGGGCAGACCTACAATCCATCCTACCCTTATTTTAATTTACAGGTGATCTGGGTCATTGGCGTCAGTATGATCGTTTTAGCTGCGCTGATTTATTTAAAAAGATCCTGGCTGCTGACTATTGCGATTGTACTTATCGCGGGCCACAATGTTCTGGACAACGTACATGTAGGAGGACATGGGGTTTCAGCTTTTTTCTGGTCGCTACTACATGAACCGGCTAATTTCAGGGTGGGGAGGTTCACGGTTTTTATTACGTACCCGGTTCTCCCCTGGATCGGTATCATGGCCATTGGGTATTATCTCGGATTTCTCTTCAGCAATCATTTTGATCCGGAAAAACGAATCAGGACCTTGGTCGTCCTGGGATTTACCGCCACGGCCGCCTTTTATTTTTTACGCGTTTTCAATATTTATGGCGATCCTTCAGCATGGGCAGCCCAGAAAGATATCAGCTTCAGCCTGCTTTCACTATTGAATACCACCAAATATCCGCCCTCCCTGCTGTATACCCTAATGACGCTGGGGCCAGCGCTGATTTTTCTGGCTATAGCTGAAATCCCCCTGAATGCATTCAGTAAAAAACTGGTTGTATTCGGAAGGGTTCCGTTTTTCTATTACATCGTTCATATTTTTCTGATCCATCTGCTGGCCATCGCCGGTGCTGCAATCAGCGGATACCATTGGTCGGATATGATCCTCAAAACCCGAATGAATATGACACCTGCATTGAAAGGGTACGGATTCAATTTACTAACCGTATATCTGTTGTGGATTGGCTTTATTTTCGTAATGTATCCTTGCTGCAAATGGTATTATGGTTATAAACGCGCAAATATGTCATCCCGTCGGTGGCTAAGTTATATATAAGGGTAGGTTTTTTAGTTAGATAGTCAGGCAATCAAAGCCATTTGTTTCTACAAGTGGCTTTATTATTTGAATGAAAGCCAGTAAAAATTAAATCCACCCTTTAGGAAGATCAGGCGCAGATGATGGACGCCTTGCTGCAGCGAAATATTTTTCAGGGTTATTTTTTCTCCGGGTTTAACAGATCCCGTTTCAGGAACTTTTATATTTTCCGCGATGGGAATTCCGTCGTCAGTAATGCTGATCGCCGCATTCGGCTGATCAGCCCATACAAATAGTTCAATATCATAATTCCCACCCCGGACCACATCGATCGTGTATTGAAGCCACTCCCCATCTTCAATACTGCCCACATAGTATTTTGCTTTTTCACCGGGCACGCCGAATATATCAACGCCATCGTTGCGGTACATCCTTCCGCGGTTACCCACGCTCTGTTTTCCGGTTGAAATATTGTAATTGCCTGTGTCTTTGTCATAATAAGCTGCACCATTCACGCCGAGATCATAATCTGCTGCAGCAATCACGGATCCCGAACGGACCTGATTAACCCCGAAGGGTTTTGTTTTGTTGCTGAAGGGCTGTCGGATCATGGCGTCAACCACATCGCGATGCACGATATTATTCTCGTTTTTCGCCTGGTCAGCCAATTCCATCAGACCGCGGTACATATCGAAAGGCGATGGTGGCGAAGCCAGTTTCCCGTTCCAGTAATCCACCAGTGAATCATAGTGGCGGTTGGATTTAATCTGCAGGGGATTGTTGTTGCCGAGTTTTTTCAGGGGCCACCAGGACCATCCGATATGATTGGATTCGAACAGGCGGATGGCATCTGTAAACCAAACATTGGAATTCTCTCCGGTTTCTCCCAGCCATACCGGAACGTTATATTGATCGCGGAAATTGATAATATGCTGAATCGACTGCTGGTCGTTATTGTTCCAGTATTTATGAAAACTCAAAACCATATTGTTATCCCAGGTGGGTAACAGACCATGGTAATTATTGCCCCAGCCATTTCCTTCGATGATGATGATGTGATTTTTATCTGCTTCACGTATGGCCTTTGTTATATCCATCATCAGCTGTTTCAATGGCTGATTTTTCAGCTCTTTAAGTCCATTGCGGTCAGCGGCGGTATCTTCGAATCCCCAGTTGGGTTCATTCAGGATATCGTATCCGCCCACCGTGCTGTCTGTAGCATAACGTTCCGCGATTTTCCGCCATAATGCGATGGTCTTTTGTTTGTTGGCTTCGCTTTGCCAGAGGGAAGGTTTTGCCGGATCACGGTCTGAAATATTCAGGTCATTGCCCTGACCGCCCGGCGCCGCATGCAGGTCAAGAAATACATACAAATGATTGACTTTGCACCAGGTTATCAGGCTGTCCGTTAATGCGAATCCCACAGGTAACCATGTATTTTTTCCAGCAGTTGGTTCTGCATCAGCACTCAGTGTGAAGAGATTATAGTGCATGGGCAGGCGCACGGAATTGAAACCCCAGCGATGCAGGGAATCGATATCTGAACGGCTGGTCTGGTTGGTAAGCCAGGCGGTATAGAATTCAGCTGTTTGTTCTTTCGTTAGTATGGCTTCAATCCTTTGCCTGATGCGGTATTGCTGGCCCTCCTTATTGAGATGCAGCATATAACCTTCCTGGATCATCCAGCCCCCAAGACCGATACCGCGGAGTTGTAGGTTTTCTCCTGATCCATTCACGATCCATTTGCCCTCGGCTTTCAGAAAACCTGCACGTTGAGCTTGAGCGTCACGATAGGAGAGTATAAATAACAAAAGCCAGATCCATGTTGATCTTTTCATGATTATTCAAATGGAAGATTTTTTCACTCCGGCCATCACCAGGGCGATGCCGGCAAAATTTAACGCCTCAAATACACTCGTCACTTCGTTTCCTTTATCTCCATGCGGATCCGCAACGGCCCGGGGAATATGGAGAACCAGCAGCCAGATCAGTAACATCACGCCCGTTAAAAGCGTTACTGTTTTAAATTGTATTTTGAAAATAATACACAAACCGGAACCGATCAGTGCTATGGCAGCAAAATAGGTCCAGAAATAATGGCCCGGGATCCAGGAAGGAACCAGGGTCGCTACAAATTCGGAATAGATAAAATGATCGATGCCGAACAAAATGAGTGTTATGGAAAAAAATATCCTGCCCATCGGGATCATTTTTTCCGTTACTCTTGTCAGCGGAGATTTCTGAGCATTTGGTTGCGATTCCTCCATGAATGAAGCAGCCATTATCAGGGACCCGCCGGAAAGCGCCAATGATTTCAGGGCATTCGACCAGGATCCCAGGTGAAAGGAATTCGGGTTAAAGAAAATCAGGTACATGGAATGGAAGGCGACGAACATAATCAGAAAAAACCTGGCGAGCCCGAGAGAAGCGGGTTCTCCTTTTTTCCCAATCAGGATCAATACTGATGCGATGATCAGTGCGAGGCCAACTACATAAGCGGCCGCGGCTGAAGCCTGCCATCCCGCGGGCCATTCAGGAAAAACAACAGGCCTCAATTCGCCGTATTGAAATTGTTGCAATGCGATTCCGATAATACCCAGGGCGAAGAAAACACGGCCTGTCCGGATCAGAAGATTCATATAGCAGTTTTGAAGGTTTTAGAAGCGTTTTAGAAAAACGGGTAAATGAATATACTGATTGAAACGGGGAAAGGCAAAACAAAAAGGCCCTGAGGTAAAATAAAGCGCTGGATGGGGACCGGTTGCCCGAAACCCGAAAATATCCGGTAACTTAAACATAGAATATATCATATGATCACGGCGGTAAATATCCCTTTTCAGACGATCGACTGGACGACCATTGAGAAAACAATTCATCCGGGACTATCGGGTTCAGCCAGCTGGCAGACCCTGCAGTGGCCCGACCTGCGAGTACGCATCGTGGAATATTCCGCCGGATACCTCGCAGACCACTGGTGTACAAAAGGACATATCGTGCATTGCCTGAGCGGAGAATTTGTGAGTGAGCTGCAAACCGGCGAATCATTTATGCTGAAACCCGGAATGACCTATATCGTATCCGATGAGTTGAGTTTACATCGATCTCATTCCGCCTCAGGCGTGAAACTCCTGATCATCGACGGAGCATTTTTAAAACAACCATGAGCCCGGCGCTGATTTTTTTCATTATCGGAGTTTATTTTTTGATGCTCATGGGCATTGCCCGGCTAACGTCCAGGCATACACGCGATAGTACTTTTTTTGACGGCGACAGGAAGTCACCCTGGTTCCTGGTTGCCTTCGGTATGATTGGGTCGGGGATATCGGCCGTATCCCTGGTATCCATACCGGGCAATGTAGGCAATAATAACCTGTATTATTTTCAGTTTATCCTCGGCACCATCCTGGGTTATCTCTTCATAGCCCTCGTGCTCACACCCATCTTCTACAAACTGAAACTGGTTTCTATTTATACCTACCTGAATATCCGGTTCGGCAACACGTCTTACAAAACCGGGTCGGTTTTCTTCCTGGTATCCCAATCCTTCGGGGCAGCACTTCGGTTGCTGATGGCCGTTAAAATATTGCAATATGCATTTTTTGATGCCCTGCATATTTCCTATGTGCTCACCATCTTTTTTGTTCTGTTGCTGATCTGGTTGTATACGAATAAATCGGGGATCAAAACGATCGTGTGGACAGACGCACTGCAGTCTTTTTTCCTGATCACGGTCCTGGTCATTTCCATGATCACGATTAAACATGCACTGGGCCTTTCCGTTCCGGGGCTGGCCAGGGCCATTCTGCATCATCCTTATGCCCGGATATTTGACTGGGATTCCCATTCCGGGTCCAATTTCTTCAAGTTATTCATTTCCGGTTTTTTGATTACCGTTGCCCTGGTGGGATTGGATCAGAGTATGATGCAAAAAACACTTACTGTGAAAAATGCAAAAGATGCAGGGAAAAATGTGCTGACCTTTAGTTTTTTTATCGCGGCGGCACAAACCCTCTTCCTTGCACTTGGCATCGGGATATACATGTTTGCGGAAAAACAGGGAATCTCCCTGCCAGCAGAAAATGGTCATTTTATCAATACCGATGGCGTTTATCCACTGCTCACTTTACATTATTTTGGAAAGATCGGGGTCATTGCATTCTTTATTGGTGTAGTGGCTTCCACATTTGCCAGTATGGATTCCTGTATCGCCGCACTGACTACTGCTTTTTGTTACGACCTTATGAATGTAGAAAATAAACCACCGGCCAGCAGGAAGAAAATAAAAAACCTCGTGCTGCTGGGTGTTAATGCCGTTATGTTTTTGATTATCCTGGCTTTTTGGAGCAGCCAGGGCGCCATCATCAACACCATTTTCAAGATTGCCGGTTATACCTACGGACCGATTTTAGGGTTGTACCTGACCGGATTATTTTCAAAAATTCAATTCAAAGAGAAATGGGTTCCTTTGGCCTGTGTTTCAGCCGCAGCCCTCACCTGGATACTGAATGAATATTTTATCCGGGCGTTTGCCTTTGATTTTGGTTTTATGAATATCGGGGTGAATGCGCTGCTGACTATTTTATTTTTGTACTTCATCAAAAAGAAGGAAATATGGCAACCGGAAAAGAATTGAAAATCACGAGGACAAAGGATCCGACGATATTTGCTGACTGTGCATTGTTAATTTCCCGGTCGGATCCCTGGATCACCCTGAATCTGCCCTTTGACTATTGCATGAAGGCATTTGAAGGTCATTTCCGGGAAGTCTTTCTGGCGGAATATGAACTGGAACTGGCTGGTTTTGTAATTATGCAAACACAGGGAACATTTAAAGGATATATTCAAACCATCTACATGAAAGAATCCTGGCGGGGCAGGGGCCTGGGCAGGAAACTGATTCAATTTTGCGAGAACAGGATTTTGGAATATTCTCCCAATATATTCATCTGCGTTTCTTCCTTTAATAAAGGGGCAGTTAAGCTCTATGAAGAATTGGGATATAAACGGGTGGGGGAGCTGGAAGATTTTTTAAAGGAGGGCTATTCCGAATTATTATATCGAAAAACGGTTGGTCCCATTGTGGGTAATATTAAATAGATATGTGTAAAAGAATTTCGAACGCCATAATCTGTCTCATCGTTTTCAGTGGCGCTGCCCTTGCTCAGCCTGCGAACCAGAAAACTCCCCGAAAACAATTGTTGGTTTCCGAAGTGGACCGGATCCTGCAGGGCCAGGTGGACAGTAATAAAATTCCCGGCGCTGTTATTGAAATTAAAGCTGATGGAAAGCCCATCTATAAACATGCATATGGCTGGGCACAGAAATATGATTTCAATCACCATGAACTTACCGCCCCGGAGACCATGACGACAGGTCATTTATTTGATATTGCCTCCCTCACTAAAGTGATAGGAACTACAACAGCCATCATGTTGTTGGTTGATAAAGGATTGATCAAAGTAGATGATCCGGTTGGAAAATATATTAAGGCATTCGATACCGGTGCAAAAAAAGCGATCACCATCAGGTACTTGCTCACCCATACTGCCGGTCTCTATGAATGGTATCCGCTCTATTATAAAGCAGGCAACAAGGAACAGACGTATAAACTAATTGGTGAACTGCCATTGAAATATTCTGTAGGTCAGAAACGGAGTTACAGCGACCTGGGTTTTGTGCTGCTGGGGGAAATCATCGAAATCGTTTCCAGGCTGCCACTGGAACAATTTGAGGAACTGAATATTTTTATTCCACTCGGCATGACCAGCACCGGATATAATCCGCTTAAAACGGGCAGATTTAAAAAAATAGCCGCCACTTCGATGGGTAATCCTTATGAGCATCGGATGGTATATGATTCAAGTCTTGGGTTCCAGATCAAAGGCATTGATCCTGCGTCCTGGAACGGATGGCGTCATTATGTATTGAGAGGCGAAGTAAATGACGGGAATGCCTGGTATGCCAACGGCGGCATTTCAGGCGCGGCCGGATTGTTCTCCACAGTTGAGGATCTTCAGAAACTGGTGGATGTATTGATGAACGAGGGAAAACTGGGCAAACGGCAGTTCATCAAAGAATCAACCATCGAAACGTTTCTCACCCAGGACAAATTCAAAAATGGCCTGGGCTGGATGATGGATCCGGAGAATTCTTTTATGAAGAATGCACCCGAAGGGAGTTTCGGACATACTGGTTTTACCGGGACCAGTATCGCCGTGATCCCGAAAAACAAAATTTCAGTGATCCTCCTGATCAACCGCCAGCAAGCTGACTTGCTAAGCACGGGAGACTATTATAATGTGAATCCCATCAGGCAGGCGGTGTTTCAGGCGGTGTTGAAGTATTCTCGCTAGCTTTACAATCCCAGACCATTCCTCACCTTGAATCCTATATTATGCTTGCTGAATTATCTGCCGAAAAAATTAAAATTGAACCAGCACTCAGCCCCGCTAAAATCATGCAGATCGGCATGGGCTTCTGGGCATCCCAGACTATGCTCACGGCTGTAAAACTGCAATTGTTTACACTACTTGCAGCAGCCCCCCTTTCAGAAGGGGAAATCAAACAAAAACTGGATCTGCGTTGCTCAGACAGGCATGTATTCGACTGGCTGGATGCGCTGGTTTCACTGGTCTTCCTGGAACGAACCGGTTTATTGGAGGATGCGAAGTATCAAAATGCCGGTGACACGGATCTTTTTTTAGATAAGAACAAGAAAACCTATATGGGTGGCATTCTGGAAATGGCCGGCAACCGCCTGTATGGATTTTGGGGAGGGCTGGCTGAGGGACTCAAATCAGGTCAGCCACAAAATGAAAGCAGGAACAATCCGCATGGCAATATGGAATTCTTTACCGAACTCTATAAAGATGAAGAAAAACTACAGGAGTTCATGAACGCGATGAGCGGCATTCAGATGGGCAATTTTATGGCACTCGTTAACCAGTTCGATTTCAGCAAATACGATTCCCTGCTGGACCTTGGAGGTGCGGACGGATGGTTGAGCATACAGGTATGCTTAAAACATCCGAATATTCTTTGTACTACATTCGACCTTCCGCCGGTAGAGCCCCTGGCCAAAAGAAAAATTAATGGATTTAAACTGAGTGATCGAATTCAGGTAGTGAGTGGTGATTTACTGAAAGACGCTATTCCAAAAGCCGATCTTATTTCGATGGGTAATATTCTTCACGGGTTGAGCGAAGAATCAAAACAGGAACTGGTGAAAAAAGTTTACGAAAGCCTGCCTGCCGGAGGTGCATTCGTTGCTATAGAAAATATTATTGACAATGAACGCCGGCAGAATACATTCGGATTACTCATGAGTCTGAACATGCTCATTGAAAACGGCGATGCCTTTGATTATACGCTGAATGACTTTGATCGATGGACAAGGACAGCTGGTTTCAAACGGGTGGAGTTAATGCCGCTTGCTGGTCCCTCGAGTGCGGCGGTTGCCTATAAATAGGTAGCCGGCCATATCCGAAATTATATTCTGCAGATTATTTTACAAAAATCGAATTCGCGATACCACTGGCGTGTAAAGAAATCTCTTTGCCATTTTCCAATAGATGGCGCTATTGAGTGGAGGACCTTGGGGGGTGGCATAAGTGGATGAAAAACCGCAATATAAATATCTGTACCGAAAACAAAAACAGAAGTGGGGGTATATGTTGTGACATCACTGGTAGGCGTAATGACCTGCAGGTCCTGCTCCACAGTATTCTTCCAATATGCCGTCCCCAGAGTATGATTTCCCAACTGCAATATTGGTCCTGTACTGTACACATCATTTCCCACGACAAAAACGGACTTGATGTTTGGGACAAAGGATCCATCCGGCAATTGTGGCAAATAATTGGCCGTTCCGTTTTTCCAATATGCTCCTGTATGTAACATGCCACCAACATACACGTCACTCCCTGAAACATACAAACACGAGACGAGGGGGGCGTCATTGGAACTAAATCTGTTATTCGCAGAAACAATACCCATTACAGAATTTTTCCAATCCACAGCATTTGAATTACTGTCCGTTCCTGCAAAATATATATCGGAGCCACTCGCAAAAGTAACTTTGACTGTGCCCTGGGAAAACGCTGAATCGTTGCGATTCCCGGTAATGGGAATACAGCCCCATTTTTCCATGCCGACCAGGTATTTGCATAATAAGCATCGGCTCCTGAAACAGCAATAGAAGAAGGGTAATCTGCGTTCCCAAGACTGTCAATATTATTTGAAGTGCCGTTTTCCCAATACACATATTGCCCCGTCGTCGGACCCGGTATCCCCGTTTTCTGGATTACCCCGCTAACGTATACGTCGTTACCCGACAACAGAACCTGGTAGGCTGTGTCTGTGGTTTGGGAGAGGGTATCTGCCGTTCTTCCACAAAATGGGATTGGTACCATTGTCACCTGCAATATAAACAGTTGTATCATTGGGTGGAACCGTATTTCCGCCTGAACCACTTGTGGTTTTGGCACAGTGCGTAAAAATAAAACAGGAGACTATACACAGAAAGCAATTTCGGCAGGTGCAATTCATAACAATTGATATTAAATAAGCAGTTGTTAACGCAGTATAAACAGGAAACCATAAAATCAATGGTGGTTATTATTTTGGTCAGTCTTCTTTTGTGAATTCCAGGTAATCAAAATTCATATTTCCGTTTTCCACGACATGCAGTGTGAGCAGGTGTACTCCTTTTTTAATGTGCATGGATGCATAGGTATTCTGCTTATTCCAATGATGCCACTGACGCCAGGCTACTGTATCAGAATCATTATGTGTCGAAGTGATTTTTATTGGTCCGGCAACATTTTCTTCGTCGATATCCAGTGAGATTGCACCATCGCCATTGGCTGTATATTTCAATGACATACGATACCAACCCGTTTTCGTTACGTTTACTTTATAATTCAACCACTCACCTGGCTTTGTCCATCCTATATAAAGCTGGTTGAGTTCCGGCTCTGATTTATTGTATGGGTTGTTGTCGATATTACCGGATTTTGTATAAGAAATATCAGGACCCTCATGCATTCTGAATGCATTCAATGGATTTCCATTTACAGGATTCAGTTTTCCACTTCCGTTGTTGATGCTGTCCGCATCATGATAGGCAACAGATTCGCCACCGTGATCATAGGCTTCGCATTCTATTCTGCCGGGAATGGATTGTTTTGTCCAGGGCTTACCTGTATAGGATTTTGGAATATAGTTCGTACTGCAGGATGACACAAGCAGGACAAGCAGAAATCCTGCAATTTTCTTCATGCCAGGTACTCCTTTTGTATTTAATGTGTCCATGACTTTTTTCCGAAAGAAAAATTGACGGTGAGTGCGGGACCATTATAACCCCATTTGAAATTTCCAGTAACGTCGGGTCTGATCACATCCACTTTAAAATCCAACCCGGTGTATCCGAGTGTCAGATCAAGCTGGTCGATTAATTTATATGTCAGGTTAAGATTAAACGCTAGCAATCTTCCGGATTTATTATTCATGGTAAGGGCGAAATAAGAGATATCGGCATTCATTGCAAAACGTTTTCCCATGGACCAGCCGCCCCAGAAACCCAGATCGGGCAGGGGTGCAGTAAACCCAAAATCATTCTGGGTTTCTAAACCTGCATTGCCGCCGTCAAGTGAAATTCCTGTGTTCGAATGCAGAATATGCGTTCCGATCATGAGACCGGCTTCATATGTAGGCTTTGACAGGATTGCATATCCATAAGAGAATTGATAAATGGTCGTATTAAAAAAACTGGACACGGTGGAATTGACCGGGTATACATTGTCTTCAACGATAATATCTTTCTGCAGTGTGTGGGTTGAGTTCCTGTTGATATTATAATAATTCAGGCTTATACGGGAACGACGAGATATCTGCCATTGAAAATTAGCCAGAAAAGTAGCGATCTCTTTGTTGATACCCAGGTCTTTTTCCATATTGATATCGGTGCCCGATGCATCATGTAATTCAAGGCGGATATTGGTTTTGTTTACCACATAAAAAGCACCGGCAGAAATCTTGAAACGTTCCACAAACCAGGGAAGGACTACTTTATGGGGCAATACGGAATCTTTTGATTGCGAAAAGAGGGGTGTGATGGCCGAAAGGAATAAGCTAAGGGTTAATAAAACTTTCATAGTCTAATGACGGTAAAATAATAAAAAGGCCCCGAATCCGGAGCCTTTTATTATGCACACGCTGTTATTGGTGGGGCCAGCTTCGTTATTTAGGCATCAATACGCGGTCAATCACGAATATGATGCCATTACTCTGATATACATTCTGGATCGTTACGGTTGCCATATTTCCTTTTTCGTCTTTTAACATGATCATCCCGTTTTTCATCATGGCCCAGATCATTCCACCCTGTACTGTGGTTAATTGGGCGGTTCCTTTTCCTTCCTGGATCTTTTTCATCAGGTCTGCGGCATCCCATTTTCCGGAGACGACATGATAGGTCAGGATTGAAGTCAGCATCGCTTTGTTTTCTGATTTCAGTAGATTGTCCACGGTTCCAGGTGGTAACATGGCAAATGCTTCGTTGGTCGGAGCGAAAACCGTGAACGGCCCTGCACCCTCCAGGGTTTCCACCAATCCCGCGGCTTTTATGGCTGCGACCAGGGTGGTATGGTCTTTCGAATTCATGGCATTTTCAATGATGTTTTTCGACGGATACATCATGGCGCCTCCTACGGTAACCGGGGCCTGTGCATAAGCAGATCCGGTGAACAACAGGGTAATTAAACCGACGAATACAAATTGAAATGGTTTCATGATCATTTTTTTCTGATGGTTATTAATGTTTTTTGATGAACTGATATAGGTACGATACAGCCGGAATTTTGGATTTAATCACTTAACGGGTATTGGAAAAATGAAGCGGCTGGGATGGAAACAGCCTTTGGGAGAGGGCTGAAGATTTCGGATTAAACAGGAATTTTTAGTAAAAATTGCTAATGAGTACCGGATTCATGCGTATTTACTTAAATTTGATATCTTCTTCATAAGATTGTGATTATATGCAAGGTTATGTGTTATCAGTTACCTTAGGTTGGAGACAGGAACACATATATTCAGTTTAAGTGATCATATTTGACAAGTTGTTCAAACCCCGGAAATTACCAACATGGTGGCGTCGTTTTACCGATTCCCATCCGGTGGTTCCTAACCTCGTTGCGGTAACGGGTATGGTTCTGATTTGCTATTCACTGGCCATCATCATCAGTACTTCTGCAAAACACGGGAATGGCCAGGTAGTCGAAACCTTTGGTGCTGTTTCCAAGTCAAAACCCCTGATTGAAAAAGCCATTAATCTGCGATCGGCCTACCACCAATTTTTTCCGGTTGAAGTAAGAAATATGGTCACGGACCTTTTCGGTAACCTGGCTCTTTACCTTGTTGTGCCATTTCTGTTATTTCTTGAGTTCCTGTTTCCAAGTAATCCTTCCCAACCCCTGATCGGAAAAGGCTTTTTGCAGGACGTCATTTGGTATTTTATAGATTTACCACTCGCCCTGCTTTTCCTTTATCCCATTATCGGATTCCTTCGTACCCAGTTTACCCAACACCTGGGATTTTTAATTTTGGATTCATCATTGGCATGGCCTGTATGGCTACAGATCCTTGCTGCCATGATGCTAGCGGAATTCTTTACCTGGTTCAATCATTTTGTCAGGCATAAAGTGCGCACCCTCTGGTTTTTTCATGCAGTGCATCACTCACAGAAAGAAATAAATATTTTCACAGACGACAGGGCGCATATTGTCGACCTGATCATCGGACAGCTGTTGACCTTCATTCCCTTTTTCATTTTTCATGTGTCCAATATTTACGCGGTATCGATAATCGTTTTGTATAAACCGCTCCACAATCGATTCATTCACGCAAACCTGAAAATCAATTTGGGCTGGCTCGGCTGGATATTCACATCACCTCAATTCCACAGGGTACACCACTCTGCCGATCCGGCCCATGCCGACAAAAACTTTGGGGTGTATTTCAGCATATATGACCATTTATTCAGAACGTCCTTTCCTTCCCGCGATGTTTATCCTGAAACCGGCATCGACGATTCGCGATTCCCGACCGAAGACAAAGTGTCTATTTCGCAGCTGCCCAGAAACTGGCTTTTACAAGTGATTTATCCTTTTGTGCAGGTAAGTGAAAAACTTCAGGCCTCCCGTCTTTTTATAAATTTCCGGGAACGGTTTCGTTTACGCACAGATCGGAATGAATCCAATCAGACGAATATCCCCCAGCAACATAAGGAACCCCTGAGGTTGTGAGTCGTTATTGATTTTCCGTCTCAAAAGGAGATGCCGGCAAACCTTTCTTATTGTATAAATTGGCGCCTTCAGGATTATTGGCCCAGGCATATCGGACCGCTATGGGGTTCGGCACTTTGTCGCTCCACACAATCACTTTTTCTCCATCTATTGTTGCTTTAGCCCAGACATATTTTTTGTCTGCACCTGCTATGGAAAAATAATACAAATCGCCACTTCCTTTAACCATCAACCCACTTCCTGTATGGCTAAAACTCAGGATGATTTTATAGCCCTCTTTGGTAAACGAATTGTATACCGGCCCTGAGAAATCCGGATTTTTCGATCCGTAAGCCAGGTGTTCCGCCCAGAGCGCTATTCGTTCGCCAACTTCTTTTTTATTCAGCGGATGAATATCATTCCATTCACCGGTATCGAAGGTTACGGCCATGCCTGTATTGGGAACCGCCAATGTCTCTAGCTGACTCTGTCTCAGTTGCGCCCAATCACTTTCTGATGGTGAATATTCCACTTCCATAAAACCGGGCAGCTGCGCATATATAAAAGGAATATCCCCTTCATTCCATTTGCTTCTCCAATTTTGGATCAGCGCCGGTAAATATTTCGCGTAGTCCTTCGGAAAACCGGTATTGCCTTCACCCTGGTTCCACAGGAATCCCTTTATGGCAAATTGAATAGCCGGGGCTACCATGGTATTATACAGACCAGTGAGCGAGATTTGCGGATCATAGTCATTGGACTCATGATGTTCTGCTCCGGGAAATTCCAATACCTGGCCGACCTGGTAGATCCATTCGCCGCGGAGATCGATCTTTTGGCCGTTGGCAATGAGCGAATAATTTTTATCGGGAACGAAACCACCTTTGCCGGCTGAGTTGACCACTCTTATAACAATAATATTTTTGCCGGGCTTCAGCAGACCGGAGGGTAATGCATATCTGCGCGGTGGATATTGGTAGGTGATATTACCCACAAATTGGCCGTTCACAAAAGTTGAATCTGCGTCCACGATTCGTCCCAGGAATAATTTTGCCGGTATACCGGTCATGGTTAGCGGAACTTCAATTTCCTTTCTGAAATAAATAATACCATGAAGACCTTTCACTCCCTGATCAGCCCAATAACCCGGCAGCCAGAAGCCATGCCAGTTTTCCGGAACATAAGTGGGGTCGGTCCATTTAACAGGTCCCATCATCCCTTTATCAGATTCAGTTATGGGGATCGGGTTGGTTGATTCTTTCACAAGGTGTTTGCGATTCAGATTAGAAGCACTGCTGGTATCCCTGAGGTTTCTGAGCTGGGTTTCCAACTTTGGAAATTCTGCAAGAGCATCCGCACTCATCCAGGATTCTATGGGGTATCCGCCCACGCTGGAATTGATAATGCCGATGGGTATATGATATTTTTGATAGAGCTGTTTGGCAAAAAAATAAGTCAGTCCGCCAAATGCCAGCAGGTCCGCACCAACAGCTGCTGTCCATTTACCCGGCGGCAGGTCGTCATATATTTTATTCACATCCAAAACCGTAGGAACAAAAAAGTTTCTGATCTCTGGAAAACTGTCATGGGTTGTTTCTTCCGGATATTTTTCTTTTATACGCTCCATCGGCAGGACCATATTGGACTGCCCGGAACAAAACCATACATCACCGATTAGAATATCATTCAGTGTGATTTCATTTTTTCCATCAATGATCATGGTAAACGGACCCCCCGCAGGCATTGCTGGAAAGACGACCATCCATTGATTGTTGCGGCCGGTGATGGTGTTTTCTTTTTTTCCGTTAAAACGTATGCTCACTTTTTCACCCGGCGAAGCCCATCCCCAGATTTTAATATTCCTGTCGCGCTGTAGTACCATATGGTTACTCACCAGTTGTGGAAGCCTGATATTTGCGCTGGTGGATAAAGCAGAAAAAAAGCTTACTACAAATATGAATACATATCCTGTCGCCCCTTTCATAATGATCGATTGATACCGAGTTCCAATCCTCTTAATTCAGCGAGGCCCCTCAGTCTTCCAATCGCACTATAACCCGGATAAGTTGATTTATTTATATCATCCAGCATTTGGTGACCATGATCTGGTCGCATCGGGATGGCTTTTCCTTTTCGCCGCATCAGCAAAATGATTTCTTTCACCACGGCATGCATATCGGTATCTCCGTTGAGATGGTCCGCTTCATAAAAATTGTCCTCCGCGTCCCGGCGTGTATTTCGCAGATGAAGGAAATGAAAACGATCACCCAAACGTCGGATCATGCCGACCATGTCGTTATCGGCTCTGGCGCCCAGTGAACCGGTGCAGAAACACAAACCGTTGGCAGGAGAGGGTACACTATTCAATAATTCGGTTATATCTTTTTCCGTGCTCACAATTCTTGGCAGGCCGAGAACAGGGTAGGGCGGATCGTCGGGATGTATGGCAAGTTTGATACCCAGTTCTTCGGCCACTGGTACTACCTCTTGCAAAAACTCCAATAAATTTTGTTTCAATTCGCGGGGACCGATCCCTTCATAAGTTTTCAATGCCTCCAGAATTTGTTTTTCAGTAAAGCGTTCTTTGGTGCCCGGTAAACCCAGCAGCACATTCCGGTAGAGTAATTCCCGGGCTTCCCTCGTCATGGATTCGAAAAAAATACCGGATGCTCTTTTTTCATTTTCCGTATAATCGTCTTCTGCTCCCGGCCGCTTCAGTAAAAACAGGTCGAAGCTTATAAATGCCAATCGCTCAAAACGCAATGCAAGACTGGTATCAGGCATGGGAAAACTGATGTCTGTGCGGATCCAATCCAGTATGGGCATAAAATTATAAACCACAACGGGTATACCGCATTGGGAGATATTCCGCAGGCTTTGTTTATAGTGGTCTATATATTTTTTATAGGATCCTTTTTTTCTCTTGATGTCTTCATGTACCGGAAGACTTTCAATCACCGGCCAGTCCATTCCGGAATCTTCAATAAGTTTTTTTCTTTTTAAAATCTCAGTTGTCGTCCATATTTCTCCCGGTGTTATCTGATGCAATGCGGTAACCACACCCGCACATCCTGACTGCCTGATATCACTCAGGCTTACCGGATCTTCCGGACCGAACCAGCGCATGGTTTGAATCATGAACATGCCGGAAGTTATGTCAATTTAATAATTAATATCCCGGGTTTTGCGGAAATGGTGGTCCCGAAGTCACCAGGTTAATCTGGGTCTGTGGGATGGGCCTTAACATATACGCATTTGCCGGGCTGGATGTTGAATAATGTGCGAATGCTTCTGTCGGATTCCATGCGCTCAGCCGCTCATTGAGTGTCTGGGTGCGCACCAGATCCCACCAACGCTGGAATTCTCCGAATAATTCGCGGGTACGTTCATCCAATATGAAATCCAACGTCACATCTGCCGGTGTAATGGTCTGCGCTGTCACTGCGGCTGGTAAACCACCCGGATTGGTGGTACCGAATGCGGCCCGTTGTCTGAGAACGTTTAACATGGCGGCAGCATTCACGTTGTCACCCATTTTAAAATAGGCTTCGGCAGCGATAAGATATACATCAGAAAACTTAGCGAAAATAAAAGGTCGTGTTGATGCGTCGTTCACATCGGCCCGGTTTGGATCGTCGTATTTTTTCATAGATGGAAAGATCACCGTAGTATAAGCGTTGGCGCCATTGGTACCGGCAGGTGTAAAGATGACACCTTTAAATGCAGCGACCTGTGGTGCCGGTACTTCATAGGGAGCTACCCAGATACCGGTGTCAGCACCAACAGTCAGCGATCCCCTTGGCGTTGTTACGCCAGCGGTATTGGCTTTCCAGACTGTTTGAAATGTTTTATAGTAGCGGGTATCATTTACCAGATCTGTAAAAGTCTGGTTAAGCACATAATTCGTATTGGGCCTGATGCGAATGAACGGGCGGCCATTGGGAATATCGCGGGTCATGATGGCAGCGCCACCGGATGCGGGATAGTTGGCATTTACTGTGGGATAATTGGGTCTGAAAAAGAAATTGGTTCCATTTTCTTTCGTACCGGAAGCTCTTGATCCCGTGGTGCGTTCTCCATATTTCAAATCAGCTTCCCGGTCTATGACAAAAATCGTTTCCTGTCCGTATTCATTACCCGGTGTATTCGCAGTAGCATAATCCGGATTCAGGCCAAGACCATATTTACTGGCATTGGTAATAAGGCCTGATGCAATAGCTGCAGCCTGCGCGAAATCTCCAGTGGAATCTGCAGAAGACCAGCCCCTTGTGAGATAGACTTTCGAGAGGAAATATAGTGCTGCCGCCTGGGTTGCAGGTTTTCCCAAAAATGGTGCTGTTGGTTTTGCGGGCAATTCCTGGGATGCTTCGGTTAAATCCGAAATGATTTGCGCATATACATCCTTGATAGGTACACGGGTGTCGGAAGTCGTTGCATTGGTGATGAATGTGGTATGTAAAGGAACATCCCCGAATGTCTGTACCAGATAAAAATAATAAAATGCACGTAAAAATTTGGCCTGGGCAAGGTATTGTGCTTTGGTGGAATCGGGCAGACTGGCTGTTGCCCCATATTGTAAAACTCCATTGGCCGTATTGATGTCCTGGTAAGCAATATTCCACAATGCAGTTATAGCTCCATCTGTTGCGGTTATATTGTTGTAGGTCCACCATATCGTTCCACTGGCACTTCCTCCCGCAAGCACTTCATCGGTGCCCGCAGTTGTAATGTTGGTAAATCCTTCCGTGCCCCATAAATTCCGCATATCGGAATAAATTCCGGCGATGCCTCCCAAAATACCGCCCGGAGTACTGAAATATTGCGGCGTGATCTGGGATCTTGGATTCTCTTGTAATACTTTCTGGCATCCTGTAACCATCAACAGGACGGCGAGAGCAAGAAAGGATATAAAATCGGGGATTATACTGTTATTCAATCTCATAAAAAATAAATTATTGAATTAGAATTTCAGATTTACGCCAATGTTAAACTGCCTTGTGGGTGGGGCGTTTAAATTCACGGTGATCGTACGGGCCGGTGCTGATGCAATGGCAGTTGCTGTAGAACTGACGGCGCCACCATAACCGTTTCCTTCCGGATCCAGCGCCAGACCATCCTTAACCAACGGCGAATACAATATAAAGGGATTCAAAGCTGTGAGGTAAATTCTTACGGAACTGATACCCGATCTTCCCAGCCATCCCGGAGGGAGGTTGTATCCGAGGTTAATACTGCGCATTTTAATGAAAGAGCCATCCTGGTATCCGAGTGTGGAGGCATAAATAAATTTATCCGCACTCGCATCCAGCCTTGGAAAAGTTCCGGAAGTATTTGTAGGTGTCCAGTAATTGGTTTTGATCTGGTTATTTCTACTGTTATTAAAAAAGTCAAAACCCTGTGCGCTTCCGTCGGAAGTTATGTATGGCACGTCAACCATTTGTCCCATTCTCGCATACATCACCACCGAGAGGTCAAAGTTTTTATAATAGAATCTGTTGGTCATGCCCCCGATCCACTTGGGCTGGTAATTTCCCAGGATGATGGCATCGCTGGCATTAATTTTTCCATCTCCGTTTTGATCCTGTACGCGGATCTGTCCCGGAAGCTGACCAAAAGAAGCAGCTTCTGTTGCATCCTTCGTTTGCCAGATCCCTATTTTTTTCACATCATAGATCACGGTGATGGGTTGCCCCACGAACCATCCGTTTCCGATGTCCTGTTTCAGTGTCGGATTCTGGAGCTGAACAATTTCATCGCGGTCTACTGAAAAATTGATATCTGTTGACCAGGTAAATCCGCTGGGGGATTGTATGTTAACGGTACTCAGGCTGAATTCATAACCATGTCCTTTAGTCTTCCCGGCATTTACAGTAGTGCTTCCTGCTCCGTTACTGGCAGGCAGGCTCTCCTGTAATAATATATTATCAGTATTCTGGAAATAGATATCAAACGAACCGGTGATCCGGTTTTTCAGAAAGGCGAAATCCAATCCGATATCTGTTTCTGCGGTGGACTGCCATTTTAAATTGGGATTGGCCAGGCTGGTTACCAGATAACCACTGTTCTGCCCGGCGGTACCCGGTCCGAAATTGTAGGCGTTTGTACTTAGAGCACCAAGCGTTGCATAAGGACTGATGCCCTGGTTGGAGGTTATTCCCCAGCCTCCTCTTAATTTCAGACTGTTCACCCAACTGACTTTTTCCATGAATTTTTCATTGGCAATATTCCAGCCGCCTGCAAATGCAGGATAGGTATAATACTGATTACCGGGTGATAAAACTGAAGAGCCATCTGTTCTCACCGTTGCCGTAAACAGAAAGCGATTATCATAGGCATAATTTAACCGTGCCATGTAGGAAATCAATCCCCTTTCAGCATATGTCCATGGGTTGGAAGCGACGGCCGCTGCATTGGAACTCGCAGTTGCTGCGTTCACTGAACCTGCCAGGCTGAGGTTGTAGTTTTGAATGTAATCAGCCGGTATACCTGTTCCGAATATTCCGCTGGCCTGGTTATGATCTTTTTGCACGCTGTACAAGCCGGTAATACTGATCCGGTTTTTTTCTTTAAATGTTTTTTCATAAGTCAGCAGGTTTTCGATCGTATACGTGTAAGCTTCCGCATTTCCGACCGACTCGCTGGCTGAATTCAGTGATGTGCTGGCGTTATAGAATGTATTGGGTCCAAAATAAGATCCTGACTGATCCTGGCTATAATCCAAACCCACATTGATCCTGTACTTCAAACCGTCAACGATATTCCACTGGCCATATATACTATTGAATAATCTCAATCTCCTGGCGTTATTGGCAATAGCTGCAGCATTGTATTTTATAGAGAGGGGATTGACCGTAGACCCATCGATGGATCCAACCTGGGGCAATTGGTTTATCGAACCGTCGGCATTGTATGGACTAACGAGCGGGCTCATGCGAATCAGTCCGCCTACGGGGTTTCCACCATAGTCCGTATAAGTCAGGGAATTCAACATATTAATCCCAATAAATAAATGACTATTTATCTGATGATCAAGCGTTGTGCGTAACGCATATCTGGTGAAATCCTGTCCGGGTATCACGCCCACTTCTTTATAATAACTGCCGCCGATGGAATACTGTGTATTTTCATTTCCGCCATTGAGACTTATGTTTTGATTGGTGGCCCATCCCTGCTGATAAATTTGTTTTTGCCAGTCGGTGGATGTGCCATTGGTGAGGCCTGCCTGTTCGGCTGTAGTTAAACCATACGCACTGGTTCCCGGATTGATGCTGTTACCCGCAGCAGCTTCCGTTTTCAGGGCCGCATATTCGGAACCATTAAACACTTTGTATTCACCCGTGGTGTTGATAATTCCATAATACCCATTATAACTTGTTACGGCTCTACCTGATTTATTTCCTCTTTTTGTTGTGATCAGAATTACGCCACCGGATCCCCTGGATCCGTAAATGGCTGTGGCGGATGCATCTTTTAATATATCGAGGCTGGCGATATCATCGGGGTTTATATCGTTCAGGGATCCGCCATAGGGAATACCATCCAATACGATTAAAGGCGCATTCAGCATATCATTACTCACAGCCGTCCGGGCTGCATTATATGGAACGGCTTCAGGTGCCAGGGAACGGTTCCCGCGGATCCTGATTTGACCGGTGGCTCCGGGACTGGAATTGTTACTGACGATGTCCACGCCTGCTGCGCGTCCTTTAAGATCGCCAACAAAATTAGCTGTAGGTACTTCCTGCAGGGTGGAGGCGCTAACGGTAACAATGGCGCCCGTCACGTCACTTCTTTTTTGTGTGCCGTAACCGACCACGATCACCTCGCTTAAAGAATTCTGGGTGGCACTCAGACTTACATCAATGGCGGCTCGCCCGTTGATGCTGATCTCGGCAGAAGTAAATCCGACATAGGAAAATACAAGGGTTCCATTAGAGGGTGCCGTAATTTCATAATCTCCGTTGTCATTACTGGTAACGCCTGTAACATGGCCTTTGACCATAACGGAAGCTTTCGCTACCGGCAAACCTTTTTCGCTCACTATGCGGCCCGTCACCCGGATATCATTTTGAGCCATCACTGCGGTAGATGGTAAAACTATCGCGAGCACAAATAATAATAACGGGAGTGGAAATATTCTCAAAAGACTCTGCAATCTCAGAGACGTCATGGGAATTTCCGGCGTGTTGAACATGCTCATAATGTATTATTTTAAATATTACAGTTATTGGTTAATAAGCGAAAAGCCTGATGCAACAGCTCAGGTTTCATAATCAGGTACTACCCCGCATGGTTTTTGTTTTTATGGCGTGAAGGAATAAAATGCAACCGGTTGCAGCTCATTTGAAAGCCAATGGGGAAACAGGTATTATAGAGAATAATAAAGCTTTTGTCATAGTGCTTCCCTGGGTGACCGGGATGATGGAGAACTGTTGGAACCCTTTCGGTTACTCGTTTTGGCTGCATAAAGACAATCGTTATTTGGTATAAAACAGTTAAGCAGGTATTGGATTCCGGCTACTAATGTAAGGCAATTTATTAAAAATGTAACCGATTGCAATTTTATTTTAAAATTTCTTTTATCTTAGCTTTACCGCCCAATACGTAATCGATTGTATGCACAGAGAAAAAGACATTACTATCTACGATCTGGCCAGAGAGCTTAACTTATCAAGCGCAACCATCAGCCGGGCACTGAAAAACGACCCGGTTGTGAACAAGAAAACGAGGAAAAAGATCGCCGACCTGGCAGAGGAGATGGGGTACCGTTCGAACCATTTTGCCAGGAATCTCCGCAACCAGACGACGCAGACCATTGGTGTGATTGTGCCCAAACTGAACAGTTATTTCATGTCGACCGTCATTGCCGGCATAGAAAATATCGTTAACAGTGAGGGTTATAACCTGATTATTTCCCAGTCCTCCGAGTCCGTACAGAAGGAGAAACTGAGCACGGCTACCATGTTTAAGAACCGCGTGGACGGCCTCCTGGTTTCACTGGCTTATGATTCGGACGATATATCGCATTTTGAACCGTTCTTTAAAAAAAATATACCCTTCCTCTTCTTTGACCGTGTGGCCCACTATAAAAATTGTTCTAATATCTTAATTGACAACCGGAAAGCTGGTTATGAAGCTACTGCACACCTGATCAGCCAGGGATGCAGGAATATTGTCCACATCACAGCGACGCCCAAAAGAAATGTGTATGTCGACCGCCTGCAGGGATATAAACAGGCGCTTGCTGATCATAAAATCAGATTCAGGCCCGAGAACCTGATCATCAATAACCTCAGCCAGGAAGCGGGTGCTGCCGCTGCGGCTATCCTCATGAAAATGGATCCGTTGCCGGATGCTGTATTCGTCGCCAACGACAACTGTGCGGTTGGATGTATGATCGCCCTGAAAAAAGCGGGCATTCGCATTCCCCAGGATATCGCGGTTGTCGGCTTTAACAACGACCCCGTATCTAAAGTGATCGAACCCAACCTGACCACCATCAACTATCCGGGTTACGAAATGGGACAGGTGGCTGCGCAACATTTGATCAATCATTTAAATGGTACTGTTGTGATTAAAACAGCCAATACGATTCTTTTGCACTCGGAATTAATCATCCGTGCTTCATCCAAAAGAAAAAAATAGTTCAGCCTGGCCCCAATTGAATACACTATATTACAAATTGCCGTTCGCGGCCTGCCTAGAAATAAATTCTTAACTCCTGAATCGAACTGCTTTCATGAAATCAGCTAATCAAAACAAAACAGCCATCATTACAGGAGGAGGATCAGGTATCGGATATGCCATCACCGAGAAATTTGTCGCCAACGGGATTCGTTCGATTATTATAGGGCGCAATCAGCAAAAACTAAAAAAGGCAAAAGAGACCCTGGGAAAATTATGCATTCCCCTCTGTTTCGATTTAACCGATTTGAAGTCCATACCGGGCATTGTGAAACAAATTGTGGAGGACCATGGCCCCGTAGATATTTTAGTGAACAATGCGGGCATCAATCTAAAGAAAGAATTTGTGAAAGTCACTGATGAAGATTTTAATCAAATCATCCAGACCAATGTTTCTTCGGTATTCGCCATCTCGCGGGAAGTGGTAAAACATATGATGAAACAGGGGAAAGGGAGTATCATCAACATCAGTTCTATGGCATCCCAATATGGCCTGCCCAAAGTGATCGCGTATACCGCTTCTAAATCTGCTATCGAAGGAATGACACGGGCAATGGCCGTGGAATTATCGCCCAAGGGTATTCTCGTCAATTGTATTGCTCCTGGGTTTATAGCAACCGATATGTCGGGAAAAGCCTTCGACGGTGATGCGGAAAGAATCCGCAAGGTTTTATCGAGAACGCCACTGGGTAAACTGGGCAGTCCGGCTGATGTTGCCGAAGCTGCTTATTTTCTCTGCTCCGATACTTCCGGATACCTGACCGGAGTCATTCTCCCGGTTGATGGCGGAAATTCCATCGGCTTTTGATTTTTAATCGCCTGATCATATGAAAGGGAAATTGTTTTTAACTGTTTTGGTGTGCTGCTCCTTCATTCAACTTCCCGCCCAGGAGATTATAATTGGAGATAAAAAAGATCCCGGTTTTTTTCCCATCGTTTCTGCTTCAGCTTCCACATCCATTTATGTAGATGAACTGGATCACTGGCTCATGCACAGGTCCGCCGAATTATTGCAGCAGGACATTGAAATGCTAACGGGCCGGAAGCCGGAAATTATTTCCAGTTTACCGGAGACTGCGGAACAGATCATTATTATTGGCAGCGCTGATCGTTCAGTTACGATTAAACGACTGGCAGCAGAAAAATTAATTCACATTGAACATCTTGTGGGCCAATGGGAAAAGTTTCAGCTGGAGACCATGACCAACCCGGCAAAGGGAATTAAACAAGCTCTGGTCATCAGCGGGAGCGATAAGAGAGGAACAGCTTATGGAGTTTTTGAACTATCAAAACAAATGGGTGTATCACCCTGGTACTGGTGGGCCGATGTTCCGGCAAAAAAAAAGACAGCGATTTATTTTAAAAACGGGCTGTACCCTTATGGTTCCCCCTCGGTGAAATACCGGGGGATATTTATCAATGATGAAGCGCCGGCATTTTCCGGATGGGCAAAAGAAAAGTTCGGGGGTGCCAATCATCTTGTTTATGAAAAAATTTTCGAACTGATGCTTCGTTTGAAGGCGAATTATCTCTGGCCCGCCATGTGGGGAAATGCTTTTAATGACGACGATACACTGAATCCCATTCTCGCGCAGCAATATGGTATTGTGATGGGCACCACACATCATGAGCCCATGCTGCGTGCGCAGCAGGAATGGAAACGATACGGGAAGGGTTTGTGGAACTACGATAGTAACGAAGTGGTGTTAAAGTCATTCTGGAAAAAAGGAATTGAAAATATGGATTCCCGGGAAAGCATTGTCACCATTGGAATGAGAGGTGATGGGGACATGCCGATGACCCTGGGATCCAATATCGCGCTGTTGGAACGAATTGTAAGAGACCAGCGACAGATCATTTCCGATGTAACTGGGAAACCTGCTTCTGAAACTCCGCAACTCTGGGCATTGTATAAAGAAGTGCAGGACTACTATGATAAGGGCATGCGGGTTCCGGATGATGTAACGTTATTGTTGTGTGATGATAATTGGGGCAATATCCGGAAATTGCCCAAACCGGGAGAAAAGCCCAGGCCCGGAGGTTATGGCATTTATTATCATTTCGACTATGTGGGTGATCCCAGGAATTATAAATGGCTGAACACGAATTCCATTCCCCGTGTCTGGGAACAGATGCACCTGGCTTATGAATATGGAACCGACCGGATCTGGATCGTGAATGTCGGTGATCTCAAACCCATGGAATTGCCGATTTCTTTTTTCCTGGATTATGCATGGGATACAAAAAAATGGAATGCAGGTAATATTTCTGATTATACAAAAACATGGGCAGCACAAATATTCGGGGAGCTCTATGCAAAAGAAATCGGTGAAATATTAACGGCTTATACTAAATACAACAGCCGAAGAAAACCGGAGTTGTTAACACCAGATACATACAGCCTCATCAATTACGGAGAAGCAGAAACTATTGAATCAGACTATAACCGACTGACTGTATGGGCAGAAGAAATTTATAATAAACTCCCTGCAGAATACCGGAATGCTTATTACCAGCTCGTGCTGTATCCGGTAAAAGCCTGTGCGAACCTGAACGCCATGTATGTTGCGGCTGCTAAAAATAACTGGTATGCGGTTCAGGGCCGGGCATCAGCGAATGATGAAGCCGACAGTGTAAAAAAATATTTTGCAGAAGATGCTTCGCTTGCTCATGAGTACAACACCGTACTGTCCAATGGGAAATGGAACCATATGATGGACCAAACCCATATCGGTTATACCTATTGGCAACAGCCTGAGAAGAATTCGATGCCCCGGGTTGATTATATTCATCTACCTGATTCGTCTGAAATGGGTGTGGCTGTTGAAGGGTCAACATTTTGGTGGCCTAATGAAAAAAGTGAAGCCCTCTTACCTGAATTTGATTCTTATTTCAGCAAGTCTCACTTCATCGATTTGTTCAATAGGGGAGCGAAATCTTTTGCCTATTCAGTCAGAACATCAGTGCCCTGGATAAAAATAAGGATGGCGATTCCTTTTGCTGAAACCGGCCAGGGAAATCATATCAATCATCAGCAGAGAATATGGATATCGGTGGATTGGGACATAGCACCTGCCGGTACAAATAAAATTCCGATCGCCATTGCCGATCCCGCTGGCAGGACTGTCACAGTGTTTGCTATTGTAAAAAATTACGGAGCTGCAAAGAAAGATTTTCCTAATGGATTTGTTGAATCAGACGGATATGTCTCTATCGAAGCAAGTCATTATTCCAGGATCATAAATGCAGCTCCGATCAGCTGGTTAAAGATTCCGGGTATTGGCCGCACAGGGTCGGGAATGACCATTACACCGGTTACTGCAAATAAACAAATACCCGGATCCGGAAGCCCCAGACTGGAGTACGTCATGCTGGTAACTGATACCGGAAAAATTAACGTGCAACTTTATTTTTCACCCACACTGAATTTCAACGGAGGCGAATTGCAATATGGTCTTTCAATCGATAATGAATCACTACAAATCAAAAACCTTCACAGGGACCATTCTAATAAAACATGGGAACAATGGGTCGCAAATAATATCATTATCGATAGCACAGAATTCCATTTAAACAAATCGGGGCAACATGTGCTGAAATTCTGGATGGTCGACCCCGGTATCGTTTTGCAAAAACTCGTGGTGGGCCTGCCTGATGTTAAACCCAGTTACCTGGGGCCACCGGAAACTCTCATAACACATTAGCCGGCAAATCTTAATTTCGCATACCCATTCTGCCCTCATTAAAAATGAATCGTTTTATTCATGCCATTGACCATTACTTTACGAGATGAGATTCTTTCTGATATTGAGACCATCGATAAAGACCCGAATCTTTACACGGAAAAGAATTTCAATTTCAGGGTTCAGTCAATCGATTTTATCGAATTCCATATCATTGACCGGATCAATGCACTCTTGGAAAGTAGCGTAAGATCAGGTTATTTGCAAGACTTAAAACAGCATGCTGAAAAACTCAGCCGCTGGCTGGAGGAGTTTAATACCCACATGTTTAACGGGCTCCGCTCAAAAATAGCATCGGGAACCTACAGGGGTAAGGTTTTGATGAACCTGATTGAAGAATATCTTGATGGCCGTATCCCTGAACGGTTCCCGAAGCATGATACAGGTTATGATAATCTCGATATATTCATAAACGGACTGCTGACCTATCGAAACCTGCCTTCTGAATCCAGGAAAAGAGAACCTGAAATGGTATATTATCAGAAAACTCCTGCAAGAATTATTTTGGAAATTATAAAAAGAGCTGAATTCAAAACGCAGGAAGTTTTTGTTGACCTGGGATCCGGATTGGGCCAGATTGTAATGCTGGCACATCTGATAACAGGTGTAAAAGCAAAAGGCGTGGAATTCGAACCCGCTTACTGTGAGTATGCGAAATCCTGTGCTGCTGAGTTGAATGTTCACAATGTGGATTTCATTAATGCCGATGTCCGCGATGCCGATTATTCTTCGGGCACCGTATTTTTTATGTATACCCCTTTTGAAGGAAAAATGCTTCAGGATGTACTGAATAAATTACGGGCTGAAACAAAAAGTAGAAAAATAAAACTCTTTACTTACGGAACCTGTACGCAGGAGGTTGCGCAACAGGACTGGCTCGTCAATAGAAGTGAAATACCCGAAGGCGCTTGTGCATTTGGTGAATTTCTCAACATTTGAGTCATTCTGTTGCAGTTCAAATTCAAAAATATAAGGCGAAGAGTCATGTATTCAGCCAACATCCCTAAGTTTGTATCGCTGATTTTCTTCCGGAAATACGATATCACCACGAATAAATGGTTAACTCATGAGTGAAGGCGAAAAATCAACCAGTACAGGTACGGTGATTGGATTTGGATTTATCCTGTTAGGCGTACTGAATCTCTTCGCCTCCGGGATGTACCAGAAGACTTCGTTCAGTTCGGCGAGTAAACTGCCAGGTTTGCTGTTTATCGCAATAGGGGTCACCATGGTGATCATAAAAATGATAAAAAAAACCAGGGAATAGCCTCCGGGACAGACCAGCGAAATTATTCTTATATTAGGTGTAGGAACAAGCAAAAACCAACGATATGAAATTTGCCTTATTAACCGTGACTTATGGCGGGTTGTTCTACAAGGGAAAAGCCCTGATGCTTGATGAACAGATCCACCGAGCCAAAGAATTGGGTTTTGATGCGCTGGCTATCGAAACCAAACGACCGGTGGCTTCCCCGCTGGATCTCGGTAAGGCAGATCGTGTCCGGATAAAAAACCTAGCAGCAGATGAGGGCATAACCCTGTGTGCGGTGGAGAGCATGTCGAATTTTGCAGGGAAACATATGGAAGAAAGAGAAAACAACCTGGCGATGATGCGCTATGTGCTGGAGATGGCCAGGGACCTCGATGTGAACCTGGTGAAGGTTTTTGCTTCATGGCCCGGACTGATCAATGATGAAGAAGATATTGCCTTATATGGACAGTTTGAAAGAGGCAATTATTACAAACGCCTCTGGCCCGCTGAACTCCGCCGTTGGAATCACTGCGTGGATGGAATCCGTGAAGTGGCCGGTATGGCTGCAGATATGGGCATTACTTTAGCGTTGCAGAATCATGCACCGGTGCTGTCAAAAGGATACGAGGACACACTAACCATGATGCAGGAAATTGACCGCCCGAATGTGCAGCTTTGTATTGATGCACCCCTGTTTTATGAAAGGCAGTCTGATGAATACATACGTGAAGCAGTCGAAAAATGTAAAGGACATATTGTGCATTCGCACTATGGCGCCTGGAATTTCAGTCAGAAAAAAAATGGCGAAATTGTTCAGGATCCTTCCCCATCCACTGGTGACCTGATCAACTATCCCGCTTTCATCGAAGCGCTCTATCATGGGGGTTATACCGGTTATCTTACCTCAGAATATTGTTTGCCCGTGATCAAAAATCACCAGCTGGCGGGAATCGAAGAGGTAGATCATGCCACACGTATTTCACTTCAATATATGAAACAACAGGTTCAGCAGGCCGTGATGGCATAGCCGCTAACCCATCAGAAGACCATGGTTCGACATTCAAAGGTCCGCCTCAGTATCATGATGTTTCTGCAATTCTTTATCTGGGGCGCCTGGTACGCCACGGGTGGAAATTATATGAAGGCCCATGGCATGGCCAGTGTGATTTATCTCGCTTATATGACTAGCGCCACAGGTGCCATTATTTCTCCTTTTTTTCTGGGCATGATTGCGGACCGGTTTTTTCCGGTGCAGAAACTGCTGGGAGTGATGCATATCCTGAGCGGCATCTTTGTTTTTTCAGCACCTTTCTTTGCTGAAGGGGCATTTGCTTCTACACCTCTATTTCTAGGATGCCTGTTGCTGCATATGCTTTGTTATATGCCTACGGTGAACCTGGCTGCGGCCACAGCTTTTCACCTGCTGGACAACCGCGAAAAACAATTTCCGCTTATACGCCTTTTCGGAACGCTGGGATGGATCACAGCCGGCATCATCGTAAGCAAACTCCTGCATGGAGACGATACCGCCCTGCCGATGCGCATCGCGGGCATTGGGGGCGTGCTGATGGGACTGTATAGTTTCAGCTTACCACATATTCCTCCTGCGGGTGCAGGCAGGAAAATATCTTTCCGTGACCTGATCGGCGTGGATGCTTTTGCAAAATTAAAATCCCGTTCATTCATCATTTTTATCATCGGCCTGCTGCTCATCAGTCTGCCCTTCGCTGCTTACTTTTCTTACGTTCCGGTTTATCTTCAGTCCGCCGGGATCGCCAATCCGGGATTTAAAATGACATTCGGACAAATGTCCGAGATCATTTTTCTGCTGATCCTTCCGGTATTCTTTGCGCGCTTCGGAATCAAATGGGTTTTTCTCACGGGTATGCTGGCCTGGGTTTGCCGTTATGCATTATTCGCTGTTGCCGCACCGGATGCTATCGGGTGGATGATCATGGCCGGCATATTATTGCATGGCTGTTGTTATGATTTTGTATATGTGGCTGGTCAGATCTATATCGACAAAAAAGCCAGTCCTGAAATCCGCGCGCAGGCACAGGGGTTGTTTGTATTGGTTTCTTATGGAGTGGGGCAGGGGCTGGGTGCCCTTGCGGCCGGTTCGTTATATAACCGTATTATGGGCAATGGCAGCTCACTTCTTCAATGGCAGCAATTCTGGATCATTCCTCTAATTTTTGCTGCGGTCGTTACGATATTATTTGTATTTGGATTCAGGGAGAAAACGAATGGTTGAATATGCGATTAATTATTCAAATTTAAATACCCTGAATGAATGCGGTTTCATTTTTATGGTAAACGCATTGGTGCCATAATCCTTTGGCATGAACCACATTCTCTGCGGATTGCGGGACACACCGGTAAATGTTTCGCCAGTCGTTACATCCGTTAACTTTTTAAAATCTTTTACAGTCACCACATTGATCTCCGTTTCATCTGGCAAAAAGGATTCTACCACGCAGGTATGGTTATCATATACATACAGGCTGATATTTGCCGACCCTTCGATTTGCACATTCAGCTGACTGCACAATACTTTTCGAATGGTATTCAAAGTACCCGGAGGCATTTTATATAAGTCGGCGAAATTTTCAGGAATGGTCAGTACATAAAACTTCCCTTTTGAATAATCCGCTTCATGTAAGATGGGCCAGCCATCGGGGCCATTGATCGCTGAAAGCATTTCCCAGGAATCGTTGGTGAGGTAAGCAATCTGCGGAATCAATATTGGTTTTTCTGATTTCGCCGTCTTTCCGAAACCTACGATAAAATCTTCCACCAGGGCTTTTCTATCTGTATACCTGATCTCTGCAATATCTTCAATACCTTTTCCCTGCAGCTCCCTCAGCAGACCTGAAGTGATGATTACCGATTTTCCCTGAACCAGTTGTTCTTTAATTTTTGTAACGATATCTTTATCAAATGCAGCCTCTTCTGTTAACAGGATCACACTGTCTTCCGCGGGAAAACGGGGTTCTTCATTCATGGGCAGTCCAATCATGCCCAGGTAGTTTTGCAGGAAGTCTTCTCCGACGGCGTGGAATGGACGATAACTTTTTACACCGACTGGATTCCCTAGTTTGCCCAGGAAGGGATCGACGGTTTCAAATGCATATCCCGCGGCCCTGGCAATCGTCGTTGGATTTTCTGCAGCTCCTCCATTCAGGTTGATGGGTAACATCATTTTCTCATAATCAAAACTGGTTTGCTGTCCCTGCCAGGGCGCGCGATCGGTTGGAATGATTTTTCTTTGCAGCTGGCTGAAATCAAATAATATCACCTGTGGTGCTTTCGCAAAAAGGGTAATCCAGAGTTGTTCAGCATACCGGTCGAAATTACCCATGCCACCGGGATCCACCCATCCGCCACCATTACCACCAGGTTTGATATTTTCAAAATAGCGGAATATATTATAACCGAGGTACTGCTGTAAATGCTGCGCGCTGTAAACGGCATCCCGGGTTTCCGTGCCCGTGTATATGCCATCAAAAATAGAAGGCCCTGTTTCAAGGTCGAATCCGAGCCCCTGGAAATGTTCGTACCAATTGGGATATTTAATGATCACTTTCACTTTGGGATTGACGGCTTTCGCAGGACCTACTACCAGGCTTTTTGCAGCTTCTGTCATCAGTTCCAGGCGATACTGCGTCCAGCTCCTGTTTCCTTTATCCTTTATTGCGCCGTCATCCTTGCAATTCGTAAAAAAGAAATCATCGAGAATCATTTCATCAAAATTTTTAGCCGTGTATTCGGCGATTTCTTTGGCTCTTTTGCGGTCGTTGGGATTGCTGTAGCAGAAGGTCTGGAAACGATTGGGCTCACTGATCGTATAGGTGATACCTCCTGCTGTTTCAACGCCCCGGTCTTTGAAAAACTTTTTGACGATGTCCAGGGTCTTCTGATCCACCACGACGAGGTCACGATGGGTCTCCAGGTAAATTTTGTCGATCTTCAATTGCCGGGTCATCTCATTCCAGATCGGTTTCAGGTAACCGGTTGTGTCGCCCATCTTTTTCACTTCAAATGCCCGGGTATAGACAGCGACTTTAAAGTTTTGGTACTTCTGAGAATAGGCGGAGATGGTTAAGCAAATAGCGAAAAGAAGGAAGGTTATCTTTTTACAGGCTGGCATATGATGGTTATTTTAAGGCTTTATAACTGCTGAAAAGATAATGCAATATCTGTTCTGTTATTCATTCCGCATCCGGAAGATATTATTGTAAATAGGGTGAACCTGATAGTAAGATCAATGAAGCTACAAACGACCTTTCGTAAGATGTTTCATCCTGCTGAATGTTTCAGGTTTTATGTCCAGATAGGAAGCCAGATATTTTTGAGGGACCCGCTGCACCAGCATTTGATTATTCCGGATAAAATCTAAAAATCTTTGTTGTGTAGTTACACGAACCCGATAATAATCAGCTTCTGTTTTTTTTAAATATTCCTGCGTGGCGAACAGTCTGCCTAAACGTTCAATTTTGGGGCTAAAAGCAAAAAGTTTTTCCAGATTTTCCAATGTAATAGATAAAACTTCCAGGTCTTCAATAGCGTCGGTAAAAAATTTAGAAGGTTTTCCGGACAGGTATGACTCAAAACAACATATGACCTCATGTTCCGCGGAGAACTGCATGACGGTCTCCTCTTTATTACTGACAAAATAGAGTCTCGCTAATCCGGATTCAATAAAGTTCAGGTATTTTTCAACCTCACCTTCCTGCAAAAGTTTTTCCTTCTTCTTAAAATATCTTTTTTCGAAAAAACTTTCGAAATACGCAAATTCAGATTCGGTTAGAGAAACGAAATCTGAAACAAATTCTCGGAGGTTGCCAGTTGCATTCATACAATAATTTAATATTTATAATATGCTACCTCGATACCATTAACCGGGAGATCCTAAGAAAGGATTTAATAAAGAAGACGCTTAGTACGGAAATTTAAGCAATTTTGTGTATTCCTAATGAACAGGGATGGCTTTAAATAAAAAAAGGATCACAAATTTGTGATCCTTTTTTCCTTCTATCAACATCAGTCAGCCCTTACTGATGCGTCCATAATTTTTTGTTTTTCCTCTGCGGTAAACTGAGTTGGTTTTAAATTAATGGTCAGTTTATTGATCGTTCCTGTAAAATCAAAGGGCAGGGTATAATCCTTTGCGTTCAATTCTGTGCGAAGATCTGTACCTACATCGAAGGTTTCATCAGAGACCTGGAGGAAAGAAATAGAATTGGGTTGATCATGCGTGTCAACAACCTGACCGTCTACTTTAAGCGTTCCCGTTCCACCCTTGGCAATACCGGGGCCATTATACGTGTAATCATATTCCACTGTATGCCTTCCTGCCGCAAGCGGTACTTTACCAGCCCAACGATACTGGGCAAGGATTAGCATATTATAGTCAAATACAGGAATACCGTTCAGAATATAAAGACCCCATCCACCCCAGCGCCCACCTGTAGTAACAATCATACCATTTCCACCGCCTTGTGGTACTGTGACGTCGGCGGTAACCGTATAGGACCGGCCTAGTATAGATGGAGAGTTGGATGTGGCAATACCAGGGTTTACACCTGAATAAGTAAATATAGACTTACCTGCAGTTGTGCTGGGTCTGGGTTCAATAGCTCTTGCGAAAGAGCGATTGTCCAATGGATACACATTGTATTTTTTCGCTTCCTTGTCAAAAAGATCCTGCATTTCCTTAAGCTTTGAAGGATTTTTTGCAGCTAAATCATTGTTCTGTGAATAATCATCATTTATGTTATAAAGCTCCCATTTGTAATCCGCGGGGACTGGAATGGGTGCGTTCAATATCCAGGGTCCGTGTGGAGGTGTTGTGCAGGCATACCAGCCATCATTGTAAATTCCGCGATTGGCAATCATTTCAAAATATTGCACTTTGCGTGTGGAAGGTGCGTTTGCATTTTCTTTTTTGAATGTATAAACCATACTTACACCCTGAATGGGTTTTTGTTTGATCCCGTCAATCTCTTCCGGCTGTCCGACGCCGGTTGCTTCCATAATGGTTGGCATGATGTCAATGATGTGATGAAATTGGGTTCGGATCCCACCCACATCATCAATATGTCCAGGCCATGAAATAGCCAGGCCCTGACGGGTACCGCCAAAGTGGGAAGCAATTTGTTTGGTCCATTTAAATGGTGTGTCGAAAGCCCATGACCAGGCCACCGCCATATGCGGGTAAGTAGCTGCTGAACCCCATACATCGTAAAATTTAAGTTGATCAGCAATTGGAAAATCGAGAATGCCATTGTACGATGTCCACTGGTTCGGTGTGCCGGATAAGGTTCCTTCAGGACTGGTTCCGTTGTCTCCACAAATGTAAATGATAATCGTATTCTCGAGCAAACCCTCATCCTGAACCTCTTGTATCACACGACCAATCTCGTTATCGGTATAAGCAGCATATCCCGCATAAACTTCTGCCTGACGTGCAAAGAGTTTTTTCTGATCTGCTGTGATAGACTCCCATGTGGGAAGATCAGACGGCCATGGTGTTAACTGAGCATTAACCGGAACAACCCCTAAACGCTTTTGGTTGGTAAAAATCTGTTCCCGCAACACGTTCCATCCCATATCAAATTTGCCATGAAATTTGTCAATCCATTCCTGCTTTGGCTGATGGGGAGAATGCGTGCCGCCTGGCGCATAATAAATAAACCAGGGTTGCCCGGGATCGGCCGCCTGCAATCCTTTCATACGCGCTATAGCCTGATCTGCCATGTCGGTGATCAGGTTGTAACCCGGATGGTTTATCCAGGGAAATATTTGTGTGTGATCCTGAAAAAGATAGGGTGTCCATTGATCTGTTTCTCCACCATTAAATCCATAGAAATAATCAAAGCCCATTCCAGATGGCCATTGATCAAATGGACCAGCTACGCTATACACATAATCGGGTGTGTTGTGGTTTTTACCAAACCATGAAGTAGCATACCCGTTCCCTTTCAAAATTTGACCGATGGTTCCATTGTCGGGACCCATAATCGAGTTGTATCCCGGATAACCTGTGGATAATTCCGTAATTACACCGAATCCGGATGAGTGGTGGTTACGTCCGGTAATCAATGCGGCTCTGGTAGGAGAACATAGGGCAGTAGAACAGAACTGTGTATAACGCAGTCCATTTTTAGCAACACGGTCCATGGCCGGAGTAGGTATGACACCGCCAAAGGTTCCGCTAACTCCATATCCCTGGTCATCAGTCATGATCAGGAGTACATTTGGTGCGCCTTTTTTGGGAACTATTCTCGGAGGCCACCAGGTTTTTGAGTTTGTGATGTTCGATCCTTCAACCCCTCCGTTCGGAGGTGGAGGCGCCGGAATTTGTTTACCGGAAATTGTGGTTGTGGCACTGGCAGAACCCGGAACACCGGTGGTTTGGATCTGTGCGTTTATTCCAGGCGTAACCGCCAAAAGAAAGGCACTAACCAACAGACAGTTCAAAATTTTTCTTTTCATAAACGCTTGTTGAGATGGTTAATTGATATGATCATTTGGAATTGCTGAACAAGGATACCGTTTCATATGGTTTAGAGGACCAGGGCCGGAAACGGTTTAATGTAAAGCGGGTTTTCTGGCCAGGCTTAACATCGACGAGCAGATAATTATATTCTTCTTTTGGCGGTGCACCCTTCCAATATTGATCCATAGGATAATCTGCGGGTAATTTGATTTCTGTTCTGCCGGGAAGAATGGGATCCTGTTCCGCATCTCCACCTCCGAGAAGCAGATATTTTACGCCATCCACTTCATAAATTTCCGTAGTGTGTACATGGCCGTTAAAAACAACGATGTCCAGGTCTTTGGCAAATGCTGCGATGGTTTTATGCGGATTCTGGGTCCCAGGAATGGCGCCCATGCCTGACCTTGCGAATACAGGGCTGTGAAACGCAATGAATATTTTTTTGATTCCTTTTGCTTTTGCCTGATTTAACCAGACCTTCATTTGTTCCATCTGATCATCATAAGGAGGTCTGGTGCCAACCCATCCGGTCGGATCGCGGTAATCATATTTACCCGTCCACAAAAAAATGAAACGCGCGCCCTGGTAGTCAAATGTATAAATCAGGTTTTTACCGGTTACACCCATTTTTTTCAGGTAAGGGAACGCAGTTAACAAACCTTCCACATCCGAATCTGCCCATACTTCATGGTTACCGACAGCCGGGAAAACACGTCCTTGCAAACCGGCATCCAGTAGTTGTTTGTCGGGTTTTGGAAGCTGTTTCAAGACCTCCTCATTTACCAATTTCCAGTATGGATTATCAGATGGTTTTCCCGCCTGGTTTCCCCACCAAACCATATCGCCGGTATTGACAATGAATTTGGCCCGCCCGCTCTTTATATCTTTTACGATTTCTCGGGTTACCCAGTCGCCGCCTTCGAGCCGGAACATCGGTGTGCTGACTCCCGGAAGCAGTTTGGTATCTTCCACGGCAGCATAGGTAACCCAACCCTTGTCTATTCGCATCGTGGTGACTTCACTGGCAGTCGCGAATGGCATCACCAACTGGATCAATTCTTTGGTTGAAGAATCATAGGTAAGTTTCACATATTTTTCGACCATTTCCTGTGATACTTTTGCCGGCATCACGAGTGAAAACAAATCCACCATCAATCTTTTTGCAGAATCCTGTTCACTTTCTTTATAGGGCAGGTACATCATTGAGCGGGAATCCCCATAGACAGCAAAGGAAAACGCGCCATTCTGTGCGTGAACCAACTTAAACTGCATCAAAAGGGCAAATAAAAATCCTGCCTTTGAAATCAGGTTTATTATTTTCCCCGGATTTTGTTTCATAGTCATGTATTTTTTATAGAGAATGCAGTGATTCTATCTATTCCATTAAAACAATGGATACATTAAATGATCGTAAGAATTTAGCAGGAATACGGCTGGTAAAGCAATGTGAAGCTAATTGACAAATAGTGGGTTAAAAGTACTAATCCACCTGTATACTAGTTGTTATTATCGCTATTTAACAGTAAAATGAAAAATGTCCTCAGCCTTAAGCGGGTTAGCGGCTCTTGTTACTACGCGGTTAAAACAGACCTCGCAAATGGAGATGAAGTGTAGAATGTTTTGATATGCTCTTCCTTGAACGCGTTTTTATATGAAGGATTAATTATTCATGTCCTTACCGTTTTGCAGATCCCTGATATTTTTTTCAATCTCTGCCTTGTTACCGCCTTTGGCCTGTGGCAGCGCCTTTTGCGCATATATGAGGGCTTTCTTATAGTCGCCAAATGCCGAATATCCACTTGCCATGCCGATATTACTAAATAGCGTGTTTGGATATTTGTCGTAGACCATTTTAAATATTTCGAAAGCTTCTTTTGGATTGGACGCGATCAGGCTGTAACCATAAGTATAACCCTGGATCATGTCCATCAATGGCATGGCTTTCTTCATGACTTCCGCCGCTTCAGATTTGCGCCCCATACTATCGAGTATGGCAGCCTTGGTTTGCCATGCCAGAAAACTACTGCTTCCGCCAAAGATGGGACTTAGCGAACTATCTGCCCAGGCCAGGCCTTCCTGCAGGTTGGTATTATTTGCAGCACAATAAGCGGCGGCCTGGTTCCATGCCTGCCAGCTTCCCGGCAGGGCTTTGCCGCCGCGTAATTCTTTTCTGAACGATGCGATTTGTGTTTTTATCACATCCACATCAATTCGAAAGGGGATCATGAGTTTTTCCCATTGTAATTGAACGGTGGCGCTTGTGGCTGTCTGGTCGGCAAATTCATATTTTAACCATTCTACCGTTTTATCGGTTTTAACAGGTTTTACGTTTACACGCAAAGCATCTTCTTCAGGATTATAAAAAAAATTTCCCCAGGACGTTGAATTTTTGGAGAAGATGAGTATACACTCACCGGGATCATAGGCTACAAAAAATCCATACCTGCCGGCAGGCAGTTCATGACCTTCAATCCTTACATCGGTTGTACATTCAATCGTAGTATTCTCATTGGCCCCGGCGCGCCAGGGTGCGGGCTTTTTTGTGCCATATCCAAGTTCAGTGAAACCTACGGGAATCAATTCACCCCAAATGTGGCCATCTCTTTTTTTAACCCCTGGTCGGCTATAGTGAATGATGATGTCCGTGATGCCGATCTGCTCGCTGACAGATGCTGTTTTATTGCCTCCCCTTGGGATACTGGTCAGCTGGGCCTGAACCAAACCTGTAATGGTCATTTGAATACAAAACAATGTCAAATAAAACTTAAAGGAATTCTTCATCGATCATTCATTTATCCATTTTGTACAAGAGAGCATTTCGTTTTTCCCGGCTGATCATCTTAAATTTCCTGGCAGGTTTAGACATCATGGCTTGTTTTATTACATCAATTGTAATAACTGTTGCAAACTCCTTATCTAAACTGGCCAATGCGGTTTGATGCATCAGTTCAGCTGGGAAAATTTGTCCGTTAACACCTTTTTTATTGAAAGTGGCCGTTGCGGCGGCGACAACGAAAGTTTCATACCCTAAATTCCCCGCCATCCGGGTAGTTGTCGAAATGCAGTGGTCGGTGGTCAATCCGGCAATGACCAATGTGGTGATTTCAGCATTGTCCAGTTGGACCTGGAGATCTGTTCCTATAAATGCGCTGTTCACCCTTTTTTTAATTATGGGCTCCCGTTCCCTGGGTACCACAAGGTCGTTGAATTGATTTCCGATATGGGTTTCATGAAGCGGCGACGTTGGAATGGTAGAGCAATGTTGCACATGAAAAACGGGAAAACCATTTTCTCTCCAGAGTCTAAGCAGTTCACTTGCCCTTAATTCAGCCTCAGGGTTATTTCTTTGTCCTCCCCAATACTCGATGTTCTCAAATCCCTTTTGAATGTCTATAAGAATTAATGCTGGCGGGCCTGGTTTGATATTATTCACATTCCGAAAATTTCTATTACATCACTGATCTGCTCATGCAAAGCAAGGTTGTTTATCTGATAAAATAAAATGATTAAATTTGATTAATTGATAACATAATTTGATTACATGGATATCCAGCAAATCAAAAACTTCCTGGTTTTATGCGACACACTCAATTACAGAAAGGCGGCCGAACAAATAAATATTGTTCAACCGGCTTTGAGCAGGCAGATACAATTACTGGAACATGAAACTGGGGCGTTGTTATTTAACAGGAGCAAGCGGGCCGTAACATTAACCGAAGCTGGTCTTTTTTTTCAAAAAGAAGTGGAGCGGATCATGCTGGATTTGAATAAAACGATTATCCGGACCACACAGGTGCATAATGGCGAAGCTGGTGAAGTGAGGATCACCCATTCAAGTTCTGCGATGAACACGGTTGTGCCGTCTTTTTTAGTTCGGGTGAAGCATAAATGGCCCGACCTGAAAACAATAGCGCAGGAAACTTCCAACTTTCAACAAATCGAAATGTTGCTCACCAGGAAAACGGATATCGGTGTTGCACCCAATATTGTATTGCCTCCGGATGTGAGTTCTAAAATATTATACACCGAAAATTTTGTTTTGATCCTGCCGGGCAATCATCCTTTGGCGAACAAGAAACTCAAGGACCTGTCTGTTTTAAAAAATGAAACATTTATTTTGCCACAGTTTGCCACTGGTGTTGGATATGTGGAAGCCATACTGCAGATTTGCCAGAATTTCGGATTTAAGCCAAAAGTAGCGCACGAGTCGGCGCATTCCATAGGCGTTCTGCGCCTGGTTGAAGCGGGTCTTGGCATTTCCATCGAACCCTTGTCTTCTGTACGCGGTGCCAATATGAATATCAAAGTCATAGAATTGAAAAACCTTCCCCAAAAAGTGTCGATGATTCTTTTTTGGCTGCGGGAGCGTGAAGAAGAATTAAGCAGGTTTATCAGGATGTTTTGAGGTGGGATTTGATGTAAGCCAAAAGAAAAAACCCTTTAAAATCTATGACGTTAAAGGGTTTTGAAAATAGTACGAAAAATTTGCTGAGGCTAGTCGATTGTAACCATGGCCGTAAGCTGATCCCAGTTTAATCCAAACATTTTCCCCTTGAATACATATTTCAAATGCTCTTCCATGGGAACAGTCTGAACATTGGCAGTAACCGTCAGCACATTTTTTGCTTCGTCGAAATTTGCGGCTCCGCCCATTTTAATTCCCCATTGCCCGGTTTGGGAGTTAAAAATATAGGTCCATTTATCTTTGGACGGAATAACAAATACACTATAAGTCCCGGCGGACAATTTTTTGCCATTAATAGTGATATCCTTGTCAGTAGTGAAAAGGGTAGCTTCATCAGCTCCGCCCCGCCAGGGTTTGTCGTAAGGAACCAGATCGCCCCAAATGGTGCGTCCTTTCACGGCAGGGCTCCCGAATGTAACGCGCAGATTGGCGCCATTGATTTTAGCGGTAACCGTGTCATGCGGACTTTGCCTTTTCATTTGTGCATTTCCTTTAAAAGTTAAAACAAAGCAGGCCAAAACCAGAGAAAGTCGTAACAGGTGCATTTTCGTTTTCATGTTCCAGTGAATTTATAAGTAGATTAAATAAATACTCGAGACATTACCAAATTTATAATGAATTATAAATTACATGACAAAATCGTGCCTGAATACGTAAACCGCGGGTGGTAGTCCAACTTTATCTTTGCATTTTACAAATTCCCGCTTCCTATGCCAAAACGCCTGCGTCTAATTTCTTAATGGCTTCCGGCAGGGTAACCGTTTTGCCCAGTGCTCCAAATTCATGCAAATCGCCGAAGACTTCAATGCGAATGGATTGATCGATTCCCCCGATGCGGAGCGGTTCAAACCCTGTATCCCGGATCAATGTTTCAATTTCTCCATTGATGGTGGTATCGTCCGTGGCGTAAAACAAGACTGCGGGCTGGGGTTTCTGATTGGCTGCACCTGCCAGGGAACCAGCGCTTAATGTGCCAAGTGCTTTTGCAAGTTTTGCGCCAGCGGGTAGCAATTGAGCATTTAACTGGCCAGCTGATTCATTTTTACTGATCTTCTTTGCGAAACCCCCTTTGCCGTCCGGAGCGATTGGGTTGGAGGGGTCCACAAGGATTTTTCCCTTCAGGAGGGATTCATATTCATAAAACAGGGGTTTTATGGCATCGTACCAAACAGCCAGTATAATAATATCGGCTTCCTGAATTGCCGCCGCGATTTCCATGGTCCGGGCACCGCTTCCCAGTTTATCTGAAAGGGTTTTTGCTTTTGCAAAATCCCTTCCGGCGATTATGACCGGGCGATTGTTTCTAATGAGGTTGGTTGCTACAACCTGACCGATTTGGCCATATCCGATGATCGCAACTTTCGATTTGATTGTCTTTTCCATTGATGTAAATTTTATTGATTAAAGAAGATTGGTACCGTATTGGAATAACAATACAAAAATGGTTCAGAAAGACGGCTGCAGCCAATAAACTGGTTTAAGAAACAGGCTTAACATAGATTAGGGGTAGATCTCTTCAGCCTGTTTTCCGTTCACTTCGAATTTTGCTTAAAAACTCAGGCGTTATACCCAGGTAAGAGGCGATTTGGGTGTTGGGCAGCCGTAATGCAAGTTTCGGATACAACTCCAGGAAGGACTGATAGCGCTCCTGCGCCGTGGAACTGATGTTTTGCAATACGCGGTTTTGCAATTCGATGAACTTGTTCTCGATGATTACTTTAAAAATCCGGTCCAGTTTTGGAATAGAACGGTATAAAAAATACAAATCCTGTTTTTCAATTTGTAATATGAGGGAGGGTTCAATGGCTTCGATAAATAATTTACTGGGTTTGTCGGAATGAAAGCTGCCAAGATCGGCGATCCATTCGTTTTCTGCAGCAAATTGTAAGTTATGTTCAACGCCTTTGTTGTCCACTCCATACATTTTCAGGCAACCCTCTACCACAAATGTATAATACCTGCAGACCAGTCCTTCCTGCAGGATCATTTGTCGCCGTTTTAGCTTACGCTGGCTTACCCTGGGTTCCAGTAATTTTATTTCTTCCTCATTTAAAGGAAGATAATTTTTAAAATGCTCTATCAGGGGTAACTCAATGACCATTTATTTAATGAAATATTTTATATGCTCTATGATGGGTGTCTACAGTAATTCATTACCATTCACATCGTCATAGAATTTGGCCATGGTTAAATGAACATAGGGAATCAGCCAAAAGAATCCGATACCGAGTGTAAGTATGCAGAGCAAGGCAAGCAGAAAAAAGCGAAGGCACAAATAAAATAATTTCAATTTGTGCCCGTTCATCATGGCTTTGCTTTTGTCCAGGGCTTCCTGCGGCTTAGTGAGCGGTTCATCAGCAAGGATATAAAAGGTCATGGAATAACCCAGGGCAGCTATAATTCCCGGAATGATGAGCAACAGTGTCCATAATAACACGTAAATAATTAGAAGCAGGTAGGTAATAAAAGCATTTGAAAAATTACTAAAGCCCAGAAAGATTTGCTCCAACCTGGCTTCTTTGCCGCGTGATATGGATAAAGAGAAGATTGCAGCACCCAATGCCAAAGGCCCGGCAATGATTAATGTGAGGATAGAACTTAAGGTTAGCATGGAGCCGTGATGCCTCATGGAGCCGGACGTTGCGGTAAGCAATGTGTAAATAAAAAATGTGAGAATGGCCAGTCCCCATTTGCCTTTCAATGACGCACGGGCAGCCCTCATTAAAGTAATGTTGTCTGTATTCATTGGTTGTTAATTTGATTATGAAACAATGATCCGAACTCCAACAGCCACCTGCTCAATCTCAAAAGGCCAGGTAATTTACAGACATCTTCCCCAGGGCGCACGATTATTCATAAAAATAGTTGGGAACATGTGTAGTGGAACACAGGGTACAGAAATTCCAATCCGCAGTCAGACCGTAGCTACAGGGGCTAATATGCAGGTCAATATAACAAAAGTTAACGAAGAAAGTCTTCCGAAGTTTTCAATACTCCGGAAGACTTAAACGAATATGATTCTCTATTGAATTCTTGTAACAGTCATTGTGTATTGGCCGCTAACTATGGTTTGTGTACCATCGAGAGCTGGAAATTGCAAGTTAGCGGGGTAGGGAGGTCCGAGACCGCCTCCGGATTGAGTTGGTTGTCCACCCGGGCATTCAGTTTTCCACACTGCATCCCGGATGTAATAATTTTTGTCTATTGCATCCATAAATAATATAGAAACCGTATTATAATAAAATGAAACGTGACCACCCGCCTCATAAACAATATTGATGGGCCCGACCGGCGGTTCAATCAAAGTAGTAGTACAAGTACTTTCGTTGTGATCCAAGGTGACAGTTGCATTCCGGTTGGTTATGTTTATTACGGACCCTATGCCTTTGGATACGGTCACATCAAAGCTTCCTGCATCTGACCAATTAAAATACGATCCTGATTCATTAATTTTTGGTGCAAAAAATTGCAGGTACACATGCCAGGCATTACCATCAACAATTCTGATTTTTGAACGGAGAATGATTTTTGATTTCCAAAATTGCTTGGTAACTGTCACCCAAACCGTACTTGGCGAAGGAACTTTGTCCGGAGCGGTATAAATAGCTGATGAATTGGCAGAGGTAGTGATCGTTCCAATAGTTTTATTACCACCTTTAATATTGTTGACGGCCCATACCGTTGTGTTGTCGGCAGGACCATCTTTTATATTATCCCACGAAGACGTATATCTGACAAATGCCGGAAAACTTGAGTATGGGTCAGCATCCCAATGAGTTTGCTGTTCAATATGCAGCGATTTTCCCAGTCCTATAATGGCTTCCTCGGGGCTAATTCTAATTTCAGGGAGGAGATCAAAAACGGTAAAATGTGTTGACTGAACTGATACTGTTTTGTTGATAGTATCTACTGCTACATCTGTAAATTCATCCCAGGCCTGATCGGCTGTCTGGTAAGCTACAGTAAGCCCCGCCGGGTCAGTAGTATCCAAATCCTGGTCATTATAATGAAATTCAAGTGTTACGGGTTTTTGAAATTGCTGGCCATTGGGTGTAAGGGAATAACCATAGTATAATCCTTCAGGTACTTCGCTTGTAACAGGCTGAATGGAAATATTAGTTGCAGCTGATAATGCTCCTGCAGGAATGATGAGCTGAAGTACACCGTCAGGGGAGCCAATACTGCCGCCGCTTGCATCAATGGTTTTACTTACAGGATTTCCGACAGGTGAGCCAATGGGAGTAATTAATGAGGTCGTATCGTTAGTATAGTTATTATTATAAGTGTAATTAGTATTGTTATTATTTGTACTTGATTGTACCAGAGACTTTTTGCAGCTTTGCCCAATAAATAAGGTTAACAAAATTATTGCAGCAGCCAGGAATCTTTTCATGATGAAAAATTTCCTTAAAGCTACAGGCGCGAACAACACGAGTCAATATAACAAAAGTTAGCATTGAAACACGTGGGGCTTTTCATTGATCCGATACATGTGTTAGCGCGGGGTGCCGGTAGTGATATTCAGGACTTTCGATATTTCTCTAAACATTAATCCTAATGCATCGGAAAAAATCGATATATTTGCCAGGTGAAATCTAACATCGACCTGAACAAGCTGGAAAAAATCGGTGGGGCGTTTGGAGACCCCTATCGAATGCGGATACTGGACGCCATCCGAGGTGAACCGGAAGGGGTAACCTGTAAAGAAATGGTCGATATGTTTAACCTGGCGCAATCCACTGTCTCGCACCACCTTAAACAGCTCGTGGAAGCCGACCTGCTGCTGTTTGAAAAAGAAGGCCGCTGTTCGCGCTACTTTATTAACCGAAAGACTTTTGGTGAGTATGTAAAACTGTTAAAAGTTTTCTGATTTCTTACCATTCATCGAATAATTTCGATTAATTAAAATTGCTTTTCATACTTTTGCCTTTCCCTGACTATTTTGCTATTCCTCTGACTATTTTGCTATTCCCCTGACTACGTTGCTTCCATTGATCACATCGGATAAATTCGATGCGGGAACTCTTTTGTTAATTGAAACCGGGCAAGACCCCATATAGCCATGAAGACAATTCATTACAATCATCGAAAAATTGCAGACATTTTAGCTTTAAGCCTCATCCCTATATCCGGTTTTGCAACTGACATCTACCTTCCTTCTTACCTTCCATGACTACCAGCCTCGGTGCTTCGATGACTGAAGTGCAGCTTTCCGTGATGATTTTTATGGTAAGCGGAGGTATCAGCCAGTTATTTGTCGGAAGCCTGCTTGACTGCTTTGGTCGATTCAGGCTCAGTAACGCTGCACTGCTTATTTTTTCTTTGGCCAGCTTTTGTATTGGCTGGTTTCCCGATCTGCATGTCTTATATGCCATGCGCATCATTCAGGGTATAACGGTAGCTATTATTATTGTGGCCAAACGGGCTCATTTTATGGACCTGTACACAGGGGAACGCTTAAAACATTTTACCAGCATGTTTTCAATCATCTGGTCCGTTGCCCCGATCATTGCCCCATTTTTTGGTGGTTATCTGCAAAAAGCCTTTGGCTGGCAATCTAATTTCTATTTTCTGGGCAGCATAGCTTTCCTGATCCTAATCTTCACCCTTCGCTATGGTGGAGAGACGAATAAAAACTATCACGTATTTGAATTGAAACCTATAGCTCGTATTTACGGGTCAATGCTGAATACCAGGGATTTTGTTTTTGCACTTTTGATTCTCGGCCTCAGCTTCGGCATGGTCATGTTATTTGGCATGACAAGTCCTTTCATCATCGAGCATACCTGGCATTTTTCTCCTGTCGTTACCGGGTACTGTGCACTTTTATCCGGCGTTTCACTGATGACGGGAGGTATTATTTCCAAAACCCTGATCAGGAAACCTCTTTATAGAAAAATACCTTTTGCACTTAGTTTACAATTCATATCCGCATGCTTGTTGGTCAGCTTATCAGCTTTATTTGGTCCCTCCGTGTATATGATGATGGCATTTGTAATAGTACAGCACACAGTAGTTGGATTCGTATTCAATAACTTTTATGCATATAGCCTGGGCCGCTTTTCACAAAATGCCGCCGTTTCGGCCGGACTCTCAGGAGGGGGTTTTTATGTGTTCAGCTCTTTGTTCAGTTATGGATCCGCGAGCCTGCTGGCGGTAAAAAGTCAGATGATCCTGGGAGTGGCCTATCTCTCACTGACCATCGGTGTAGTTATTATGTACTTACTTTTTAGAAATACTGTGCAGCATCTTGTTAAAGAGCATAGAATGAAATCCAAGCCTCGTGTTCAACTGGTAACGGACTAGTAAATTCTTCCATCATTACAGTAAAACCGGATCTAGTAATTCTACATACCCTTCAGTTCCGTGGACACGAATTCGTTGCCCGTTTTTTATCAGTTTGGTAGCATTTTCCACTCCGATAACTGCGGGTAAGCCATATTCACGCGCGATAACTGCTCCATGGGTCATCAGTCCGCCAACTTCGGTGACCAGCCCTTTTATGGATACAAACAAAGGTGTCCAGCTGGGGTCAGTAAAGATGGTGACTAATATATCCCCGTCTTCCAGATCTGCATCTTCCATGTTTAAGATCACGCGTGCCCGTCCCTCTATCACTCCGGAAGAAACAGCAAGACCAACAATAGCTCCGGCCGGCAGATTTTCCCGTTTGTACGCACCCGTAATGATTTCACCGTCTGACGTGATCACTCGTGGGGGCGTTAGTTTTTCATAGAATTTGTGTTCCTCTTTTCGTTTGCTGATGACCTGGTAATCCAGTTTATTATTACGTACGACTTCCCGAAGTTCTTCAAAGCTGAGCCAGTAAATATCTTCTTTTTCATGGATCACGTTGGTTTGCGCAAGTAATCCGGCTTCCTTCAGCAATGCCTGCTTATAAATAAAGTAGCGATTTACGATGGCGTATTTTGGATATTCACGATAACCGGCGAAATTCCGGACCAGGTCGATCATTCGTTTTGTTTCTTTAGCTTTTAGTTCTCCTTCCGGTAATCGTTTCAACCGGTTTAATAAGTCTTGTTCTTTTTTTAAAGCTTCCTTTTGTCCTTGCTCATATTTCAGCTTGCCGGCATTTGGCTCAAAGTTTCTGATATTACTGAGTATTATGGGGATAAGTGTAGCTGGCTTTTCGCTCCAGCGTGTTTTAGTAATATCGATTTCTCCGGCACATCGCATCCCGAATTTGTTAAGAAAAGCATGGATAGCGTCCCGGCTTTCCTTTCCTCCTTTTAACCTAACCAGTTCATCCAAAAATTGATCATCTTTTATCCCGAATTCGGTTTGGGATAAATAGTCAGTGACCTCGGGATATGGACGGATCACATCTGCAACATCCAACAGCGCCAGACCCATTTCCGAAGTAATATTGTTGGGTACAGATTGAGAAATGATGCCTGCTGCATTTTTCTCACCCAACCATTCGTTCATCTTTTCATTGATCCATGATGAAGCGTTCATGCCTGTCATAATCACACCAAAACTTTGTGGGTCGGCCATAGTCTTCTTTAATTGCTGGATATCTTCCAGGATAAAATTAAACAGATCTGATCCTGATTTCGTTTGGATGTTTTGTTTTAAAACTGCTATAGATGTTTGACTACTCCTGATCAAATCAGAAACGATGGTTGGATCGTATTCGTTTAGTGTTTGATAGTTGGGAAGCGGCGCCCTTTTATTGCTAATACCGGGACCCGATTCATTTTTTTCATTCGGCAGCGCCGTCGGCAAGCCTTTGGCGGCCGATGGTAATGATTTTATAAAATTCCCCCGCTCAACGATGGTTGTAAGTGCGTCTTTTATGAGCGGATCGGATTTTCCCAGCACATTTATTAGAGTTTCTCTGCCATCCCGTGAAGCCAGCATGGGTGTAACATCAACAAATAACCTTCCACCAGCAATGAGCATGACTGCCCGGGTGGTCAACAGGAAAAAGGACAGTCCCAAAGGTTTCATGGCATCGGTCATCATTTGTTGATGACCGACGGACACATAGACATTATTTTCTTGACCATCGGCGGCAGGCTCGCCCACCGAAGCTTTAGCATAGGTGGGGATCGGGAATAAAGTAGTGATCGGCCGGCTCTGGAGAATATAAAATTCATCATCAGCCAAACACCATTCGACGTCCTGCGGGCTACCGAAATGTTCTTCGATTTTTCTGCCCAGCTGTTCAAGTTGTAAAATCTGCTCATCCGTGAGTACTTGTTTATTCTGCCGCTCCGGCTCAATCTCCTGTTCTTTCGTGCCGCCATCTTTTATGGCATAAATAGCCAGTCTCTTGGTGGAAATCTTCTTATCGATGAGCTTGCCGTCGCGCACTTTATAGATATCAGGATTCACCAGGCCCGAGACCATGGCCTCACCCAGTCCGAAGCTGGCATCAATGGATAAAACTTTTCTGTTAGAACTAACGGGATCGGCAGTAAACATAATTCCTGCCGCCTGCGGGAAGACCATATTTTGAACAACCACGGACAGTTGGACTTTACGGTGATCGAAGTTGTTTTGAATTCGGTAGATTACGGCTCTCTCCGTAAACAGCGATGCCCAGCATTTGCTGATATGTTTCAGGATTGACCCCTTTCCGATAATGTTCAAATAAGTATCCTGCTGACCTGCAAAAGAGGCAGTCGGCAGATCCTCTGCCGTTGCGCTGGATCGTATTGCATAGGCATTATTTTCTCCAAGTTGTTCAAGATGCCGGGTAATCTCATTATCGATGTTTTGAGGAATTCTTATCCCTTCAATGACCCTGCGAATCTCACTACTAACCTCACCGATTTTATGCCGATCTTCAACTTTGAGAAGCGATAACTGATCAAGCGATTTTTTAACCGATGGGCTTTCCCCAATGATTTTTTTAAAAGCTTCAGTGGAAATACAAAAGCCATCCGGTACCTGGATGCCTTCAATTCGGGTCAGTTCACCCAGGTTCGCGCCTTTACCTCCTGCAATCGGGAGTTTTGATTTGTCAATATCCTGAAAACCCAACACAAAAGAACTCATACTGCAATTTCTTTTAGATGGTCTAATGATAAAATTTCCTTGTCCGCAAATCCTGTCTTATTATTACGAATTACCTGCTCTAATTAATTCGTCTCTGCGGCTGCAAAAAATATTGCCGGAATAGTCCCTGCACATCTGCCGGTTATGAAGAGGTGAAAGTACCAACAGAAATTATTATAGATGTAGTCAAATGTTTTTGCAAACGCAAACTATTTGCCGGATAAGTTGTTGGTAATGCAAAGAAGTCTGGACTTCTCTTTTTTTCATTGGGTGTATTATCCACTCTTTACAAAATCGCCGGTTTATTCTGATATATTTTAAAGATAAAACTTGGCAGAATTATGCTTGTGGAATAAAGAATACTGAAGTTATGTTCCGATGTGTCACCTATAATGCGAAAAGTAAGGAAAACGCCAATTAAGCATGTGATGCATAAAGTCAGTTTGATCCCCAGAGCTCTCAGGCGTTTTTTTGTCAGGAAAATGAATAATACATAATGGATAATGAATACAGGTAATGAGAGGATTAATCCCAAAAAAACAGTGACAATAAGAAGACCTACATCTTCTGCAGAGGCATGATAATTTGATTGTAAAACTCCATGTAATGTTATTATAAAAGGAGCAACAATTACTATTGTAGTGAGCCAAACCTGGAAGGGATAGGTTGTGTTTATATAATCTTTTTCCTGATTTGTTGTCATCAGATTTAATAGATACAATGATTTTAAATCTTTTTCCTGATTTAGGCCTATTAGTATTGACCACCTGCGCCGCCCCCACCGCCTGAGCCACCGCCAAACTGGAAATCATTCGCGGGGGCTGGTGCTGCTGCTGGTACTGCGAAAGTTTCCGCAATTACAAGCGACTCGATTTGGAACTTTTCTAATAAATGCTTGTTGTTGTTCTCCTGGGACGTCAATCCATACCGGGGTATTTTAAGATACCTGATCAATCCATAAGCAATGGCGATAATCCCGATGCCGCCGAACATCATCGCCCATTCTGCAGGCAGTACGCTGTAGTAATGTCTTACAGTGAACACAGTAGCGGCCATCAACAACAGACCAACCCATAAGAAGATGTGATCTTTTTTCCAAATGCCCTGGGATATATACAGAACGGGAGTAGCTACCGTCAGGATCCAGAATAGCCAACCCAATGAAATGCGCTCTCCTACATGTTGGAAGGAACCGAACATATAATTGGACAGCTCGCGCACTACGAAGTAATTACCGGCGAGGTAAAAACTAATAAGGGCAGAAACCTTTAAAACGTTCAGGCACTGTCGATAGTGCCTGAAGTTTTCATGGATATAAAATCTGAAACATAGGAACCAGCAGGCAACAGAAACAGTCATTAAGATGAAGGGCGTAATTAGTCGGGTGGTCCCACCAGGTTCTGCGGAGATATTAAAAATAAAAGCCAGCAATGCCATATAGGCTACCAGCGCCATGATATGGTTAATAAACCGGAGGGTAAACAGAAGGCTTATAGTAAATATAATGATGCATTGCGATGTGGTGGACATATTATTAACAGTCAGGTAAAGACCGGTAAACAGCAATCCCGCAGACATCCATAACAAAGCATAATCCACTCCCGATCTGAAATGCCGCCGTTTATGAACTGTATATTCAAGGGCACCATAACAGACCAGAGCGGAGAAGATCAGCAGGAAAATAACAGAGTTGATGCCACCTGCACCAATCAAAAAGAGTAATCCCAGGGAGAATGCTACGATAACAGTGGTTAATAAGAACAATCCAATACAGATAAAAATATTGGGTGTATAAAAGTAAACCGGATAGTTGACCCCGATCTTTGTGTTTTCTTCCGGAGAAATACAACCAGCACCAAAGGCCTCGTCCGCCTGCTTCCGGATGATCATGTTATCGAGACTTGTCCGGTTATAGGCTATCATGCGGTTTCATTTTGTGGTTTAGTTTAATAAGTAGGCGCACCAGGGCTATAGCGGAAAGTATAAAATACAGAAATCCAAGATAGATGGAACCCATACCGAACCGGTCCAATCTTTCCAAAATCGATATGACCACATAGCTCAAACCAACATACAGGTAGATGGTGACCAAAAGCAAAAAGTAAAACGACTGCTTTTTCATTGCCTGCCGGTAAACGTAATAAGCGATACCCAGCAGGGGCAGGAGCCAGAGGATATAAAAGGGCTGATGCAAAAACAAGCCCGACAGTCCGGATATAAAAAGAATATGCGTACTAAAATTGTTGTATGTAAATGCAAAATGTTTTTTGAAGTTCCGCTTGTCGCTGGCCAGTGCAGCCAGCGACAGGATCGTTCCGAGAGCGAGGCCCGTATAAATTATTCTCGTATCAACAAAACTGTTCTCTTTAAGAATACGCATCGGGGTAACGGCGATACCCATCCATGCAGCCAGGTTGGTAATAGCAAGGCTCAATACCCCGAGGTGATCGAAACTGTATGCGCTTATGAACAATATCACCATGGGAATACATGTTGCGAGCCCGTAGTGGTCGCCAAAAACAACATATGCATACTGGAGATATGCGATGAATGTGATCAGCGTCAGACAGCCGAGGAGTAATATATAATCGAAGAAAGTATCAGGGGGTAACACTTTGTCAGCTGAGAAAGGTGCTGCCTTCCGACGGCAATAATAAAAACATCCGATGCAGACCACCGCAATAAAGGCCAGGATGGCCTGGTGGCCGATTGTATCTATATTCTTATAAACCAGGATGCCCAATCCTCCGCTGAGCAGGGTAACCCCCAGATAGAGCAAGGTCTTCAGTTCCCAGTGCAGGGAAAAAAGACGTCCTTTTTCCAGCTCTTCCACTTTCTGCAAAGAGTTGTCGGAGATAAGACCCTTCCGGTGAAGTTGTTTAAAGGTTTGAATGTCCATAATTGGTGTTCCAGTGAAATATAGCAAAATATCCCGGTTTCCCATAGGAGAGGGGCTCTGGGTTTATTTTTATCTGCATTTTCTTTAACCCATTAGTTTTCGTGATAGTCCTGGAAATACTGAATACCTACAAACAGCCATTTATCATCTTTCAATAGTTGTTTTTGACTTTTGACTGAAAAAAGTTGCCCTTAACGTGTAAAAAGCCTCCTCTGTCTATGATCGGCAAGGCGTTGTCTATTACATTTTATGGTGCTCAAATGAAGTGTTTGATTTGTGATGCTTATTTTAAAAACATGAAGCTTAATCAGCGGACGAGAATAAAAAAATTTATACCACTCTTTATAGTAGCATTTATATGTATTGGATTTTTAGCGCATAGTTTTTTTTCTAAAGATCGAAATGAGACTTCTTCAAAACGTCTACAACAAGGTGTGGAGCTTGCCTGGCCAGCGGTCGGTCAGGCTGCGATCGGTAGCGTAGAAGATGGGGTTCTTGCAAGTTCCTCAGATAACGAAAGACTGCGTCCGATAGCCAGCATGGCAAAAGTGATCACCGCATTGGCTATTATGAATCTTATTTCATTATTTAACCTGTAAATCCGGTCCGCCTTCGTGTTGAATTTGTCGTAATTCAATTCGTCCAGAACATATAGCAATATCATCAGACAGGTCGCCAGACCAACTGCCAGACCAATAATATTAATACCGGTATAGAACTTATTATTTAGAAGACTGCGAAAGGCTGTTTTGAAATAGTTCTTAATCATGGCCTGGAATTTAAAATACCGCAAAAGCAGCTCCTGTATTTTACGATGGCCTGGAATCTTCAATTTCCTGGCATTGTACAATGAGCAATAGGGGCAGATCGCCTTGAAGCCAAAGCGTCTTCCAATCTCATCTTAACTGCAATAGGACGTTCCGGGTGAGTCCAGGTTACAGTTGACCGAAGATTTTTTTTGAGTTTAGAATTTCCTGAACCTTGGAGTCGGCGGAGCTCGTTCTTATAGATCGTATAAAACATTAAATCCAATTGTATACAGCTTATTTTGGTCGATTCCGATCTTATAATAGGCTCCCACGGTTACTCCGTGCCCATTCCAGCTTTCTTTGGAAGATCCGAAGCGGCAGCCAGCCCTGAACAAGGGGCCATATGAGGAGCCATTAAAGTCTGAATAACTGCTTTCGGAGATATTTACTTTATTGTATCCAAAACCCACGCCAAAATATCCGCCGAAATTTCTGTCATTTTCCTTCGTCGACTTGCAGCCGATATTATAATCAATGACCAAAGGCAGATCATAGGAAAAAATTACGCCCGCGTCATTGCCATAAGTGTTTGTTGTAATTCCTATCCCAATGCCTATAGGAGCGCCAATACTGATTGAGCTGTTCTCGTTTTCAACAAAATTAAACCTGGGAAACCAGGTGAAGTTATTTTGCTCAACCGCAAAACTTTCAGAATTCCCGGCACCTTCCTGCAATGTACCTTCCATAACTGATAAAGTTAAACCGAAACTATGCATCAGTTGTTGTGCGTTTGATCTTGCCGTGATGGTTAGAGTGAAAACAAATGCAATCCAAACCGTCTTAAGAACTTTGACGTTTTTCATAAATGTTGAAAGGGTTAAGGTTTAAAAATAGCCAATTTTAGATTATTTATAGACTAAGTAAAAACACTTAGATAAAGTGCAAAAAATGATTTTTATTCTGATTTACCTATTTAGCTTGCTTCGGTTATTAGGGAGGAGGTCAGTCGCGGTCGTAGCTAAAGACGACGGGCGGATTGAATTTCTCTTTAAGAAAGAGTTTGATCCAAAGGATTTGAATTAATTCATTAGAGACGATGAATTCAGAATCGGCACAATGAAACGTTTACAAAAGACCAGCGTTTTAAAAAGAGGAGAATTTATTTAGGTTCCATCCATATCAGTCTCACCTGTTTGGAACGTCCTTCTTTTTCCAGTTTCAGCGTTGCATACAGGTTCCTTTCCGCATCATAATCTGACACGGCAAAAAGTCCGAGGTTATGATCGCGGGAATGTTCTTCTTTTTCGAATACAAGCTGACCTTTCAGGAGTGGATCATCGCCCTGTAATGTATAGTAAAATCCATCGCAATCACCTACGGAAAGTATACGCTTCACTTTTCCTTTGTCTTGCTTTTTTTCGTCATAAGCTATATCGTTCATCACGAGATAACTTTTGGATGGACCATGGATATAACTGAATGACTTGAACTGGTTGCCCAAATACAACGACTGGGCCCCCTGCATTTTCACGGCATGATAAAAATCCGGAACAGACGTTTCTAATATC
>JBGPBW010000001.1:0-68163 GCA_041481385.1 Puia sp. | reverse complement strand
TCCCGGAAGCCTTCTACAGACACCCTATAATCATATTGTCTTACAACGTCATACTGGGGGTAGAATTGTATTTCATATACCTATTGATAGCACCGGTAACTATGAAGACTACGCGTTAATAGATGATCCAGCAGATTCTATCAGCGTAATTGCGTGGAATGGTTATGGACCCTATCCAAATAATGCTATTATCAGTTATACTGTTACCAAAACAAAACAGGGAGATGCACTTAATGCTAATTTTATTATATCTGGTAATGATAATTATACGCAAGAACATTTCAGTATTGTAGGATCATTTATAAATATGGTAAAACTGGAACCATATCCTTCCCCTTATACAAACAATGACTTTCAAACAATCAAACCCTTCCAATGGAAAAAACTCGATTAGAAAACCAGCAGTATTTCAAATATGGGGTAAAGATTCAATGATAAACCTAATAAATACAAATTATCAGAGGACGGAAATGAAAACGGCACAGGAGAAAATCCTGTACCGTCCTGTTCAGTAGCGAGGAGCAGACTTGAACTGCCGACCTTCGGGTTATGAATCCGATGCTCTAACCAGCTGAGCTACCTCGCCAGCGGGCTGCAAAAGTAAACGTTTTTTGATTTGGTTCCATGCTGTAAGCGATCTCTTTTGTCAGGCTGGGTGTGTCATAACTTTGTGGAGCGAAATCCTCTTCCGACAACCACCAACCGTCAACCAATTTATCTTTTTGTCGAAACCGCCAGGCTCCGGCTGATATGTCGCGTCATTTCCCCGGTCATTTTTTTCAGGTTGAATTCGGGCTTCCAGCCCCAGTCCCTCGTTGCCACCTGGTCGTCAATGGAAGCCGGCCAGCTGTCTGCAATGGCCTGACGGAAATCCGGTTCGTATTCAATCGTGAAACCCGGCATCAGCTGTCTGATTTCCCGGGCAATCTCAGCCGGCGTAAAACTGATCCCGGCCAGGTTATAAGCGGTACGTACTGAAATGGACGACACCGATGCTTCCATCAGTTCAATGGTCGCCCGGACAGCATCATCCATATACATCATGGGCAGTCTCGTATCCGACTTTAAAAAGCAGGAATAGGTTTCCTCACGGATGGCCGAGTGAAAAATCTCAATGGCATAGTCGGTCGTGCCACCGCCGGGCAGGGTCTTGTAGCTGATTAATCCCGGATACCGGATACTGCGCACATCGAGTCCGTAGCGGTGAAAATAATAATGACACCATTGCTCACCAGCCAGTTTGCTGATTCCATATACTGTTGAAGGCGCAGAATACGCTTCCTGCGGGCAATTTTCTTTTGGTGCATCGGAACCAAAAATGGCGATACTGCTGGGCCAGAATACTTTTTTGACCCCTTCTTCCCGGGCTACTTCCAGGGTATGGATCAGGCTTTGCATGTTCAGGTGCCAGGCCAGCATCGGGTTTTTCTCCCCCGCTGCAGAAAGCATGGCCACAAGCAGGTAGATGGTATTGATTTCGTGGCGGCGAACCTGTACACGAAGAATTTCTTTGTCCATAATATCGAGGGGAAGAAAAGGACCCGTGCCTTTCAGCAGGTCTGCTTCTCTTTTCAAATCAGCCGCAATGACCATTTCCCCTCCGTAACGCTGCCGGAGCGCCAGCGTGAGTTCGGTGCCGATCTGACCTGATGCTCCGATAACCAGAATTTTGTTCAAGTTGATATTTTTTGCGGTTGATAACGCAATGTTTCAATGGGCATAGCTGATCAGTTCAGCGCAACGGAAAAGTGCTGGGTTGCCGGGGGAAGGCATTCCTGGTCATTGCAAACCATGAATTCCACCGATCCGGAGAAATTGGTTTTGGCCTTGGACTTCATTTTAACGACCTGTACAAAGTCTACCTTTCCGCTGAAATATTTTACATCCACCCCGAAAACAGCCTCGTGTTTTTGAATCAGGTTTCCATTTTCCTTCACTTTCCCATCCAGGGTATACAAAGGGTTTTTCGCAAAACTGAAATGCGTGGGCACCGGTCCGCCGTCCGGAGTAAACTGGGAATAGGTATGCCAGGGGCCGTTCAGGTCTACATGAAAATGAAGTTCGTAAGTGTTATCACTGGTTTTTTTTGCGGAATATGTCCAGCTGTACGGTGTGATCTGAGCCTGTACGGCGAAGGCAAAACATAGGATCAATGCCAGAGAAAGCCATTTTTTCATATACAAATGTACAGTTTAGGTATCTGCAGGAAGAAAAGCGGTTTAAAAAAAAATCATAAAAATGAGAACTGGTCGGGGTGGCCACTACAAAGCGTTTTTTAACGATCACGGGAGACAGAGGCAAGCATTTCCAGCAGGAAAACAAATTGTTTGCGCTGGTCAGGGAAAAGTTTTTTTGGATAGTCGGGTCGCATGATGGACAGATCAGATGGATCTGTGGCGAAGATAAAAACAAACAATGATAGCTGTCACAAATCCGATGGTGATCAGGGTATTCCAGAACCGGGTATTTTTTTGTGCACGCAGTGCGTCATCGTGACTAATCATTTCTTCCCTGATTTCCCGTGAATAGCCTCCCTTAGCCATAAATTTAATGCCCTTGCCCGTAATTTCAAGTTCCAGGCCTTTTTTGCCCACAAAACACCGGATCAGTCCGTCTTCAAAAAGGATTTCCTGCAGATTATGCAGTTCTTCACCAAAAAATTCGCTATAACGATCATAAAAACGCGCCAGGGGAATTGCCGGCTGATCTTCGTATTCATGCATGATCAGGGAGAGTAATCCGTCTAATTTTTCATCCAGGCCGGGGGTCTTGCTCGTTAGCTGCATCGGTTGATCTGTTTAATACTTATGTAAATCAATTCATAGGTATGGATAACAGATCGCAGGACCTTAAAACATTAGCCGAATAATGCTATATGGGAACGCGGGGGACAAGCTCATCGCTTCGTATAAAAGTAAAAATTATTTCATGAAAACAAAATAATTTCAACAGAATTCAACAATAAATATCTCCAGCCACCGGCCGGGGGCGGATATACTTCCCCGTAAGCAACTGCGTACTTATACCCGCATAGTTTCCGGTGGCCCGTAATACCTGACGTGGTTTGCAAAATTTTGCGTGCGTATGAATAAACCATTTAAAAAATAAATATCAGTCTTCCTGAATATGACCGGGTCTCACGATGAAACGCAGCGCCTGGTCTTTGTTCAGGTAAGCAACCATCCAGTTATATAGCGTCTTAACCCGGTTGCGGTAGCTGATCAGCGAGGTCAGGTGAACAAACAGCCAAATAAACCAGGCGATGAATCCTTTGAAATGTACATGATGCGGAAGATCGGCCACTGCTTTATTTCTTCCGATGATGGCCATTGTTCCCTTATCCTTGTATTGAAAAGGTTTTAAAGGTTTCCCTTCTGTTGCGGATTTGAGATTGGCAGCCAGCAGCCGGGCTTGCTGTATGGAAACCTGGGCGAGTTGCGGATGACCGGCAGGGTAAACCGCTTCGTGCATTTGCAGACTGGTGTCTCCGATGGCATATATATCCTCCAGGCCAATTACTTTATTGAACGAATCGGCGAGCAGGCGTTTTCCCGGGCCATAACAGGTTTCGGGAATTCCGGGAAATCTGATGGCAGTTACACCGGCGGTCCAGATCAGGTTTTTGGTTTCAATGATTTCACCGTTTGTCAATTCAACTTTGTCGCCGGTAAAATCCTTTACCCGCGTTTGTAATTTTATTTTCACGCCCATTTTTTTAAGGGCGAGAAAGGTATCATTTTGGGAAGATTCACTCATCGCGGCCAGCAAATGATCACTTCCATCTACCAGGTAAATTTCAGCACCGGCTCCTTTCAGTTCAGGATAATCTTTGGAAAAACTGTGTACCCTCAGGTCCGCAAGCATACCGGAAACCTCCACACCTGTAGGGCCTCCGCCGGCAACGACGATGGTGACCAGTTTTTTTCTTTCAACAGGATCCCGCGTGATGGTCGCCCGTTCAACTCTTTGTAACAGGACGTTGCGCATTTCCAGTGCATCGTTCACATTCTTCATCGGGATCGCATTCCGGCGGATGTTTTCCATGCCAAAAAAATTCGATTCCGCACCTGTTGCAAATACAAGGTAATCGTAAGGGAGTTCTCCATTATTCAATGTTATCGTGTGCATAGCAGGGTCCACCCGAAGCAGTTCACCGAGACGAAACTGAATATTTTTATACTTGCGGAAGAGTTTCCGGAAGGGATAACTGATATTGGAATTTTCTAAAAATCCGGTGGCAACCTGGTAGATTAACGGCGGAAAAAAATTATAATTATTTTTATCAACCAGCGTAATCTGAAATTCCGGGTCATTTTTTAATTGCAGTGCGAGATTGACCCCACCAAATCCTCCGCCGATAATCACCAGCCTTTTGGCTTTGCGTTGATCCTGCATGATAACCATACCGCAAAATTAACACATCTCGGCTATCCATTGTTCGTGAAAATATAAGTGATTCTTGTTTTAACGTTTACAGATCTGCGTTATCCGCCTGCTCCCGCTCATGGCGGGATTCGGTGGCCGATGTGCGTTCGGCACCTGCGCTTCGCTTTGGTGGCCGATGGGCGTTAAACGTTGGGCGTTTTGCCTTAAGCCTTAAGCCTTACGCCTTATGCCTGAATGTGGAATTATTTACGCACCGGGCCCAATGGCAAAATCGTATAACCATATACTTCATTGAGCAGGTTTGCGATGCCGGCATAGATCGCCGATCCGCCGCAGATAATTCCTTCAATGCCCGCAATCCTTGTGATGGATTCATTTTTTGTTGCGTTCGCAATCGCGAGCAGGAAAAATAAAATAGTCAGTGATCCAAAAACAAATTGAAGAGCGCGGTTTATCCGGAGCGTTCCAAAGAAAAGCAGGAGTGTGAAAATGCCCCACACGATAAGGTATGCAACGAAAGCTGTTCCCGGAGTCGGCGTGATCCAGCCCCATTTGGCCATGAAGATGAGGCCAACCAGGGAAATCCAGAAAAATCCGTATGAGATGAATGCGGTCATGCCGAAGGTGTTGTTCTTTTTGAATTCAAGAATACCTGCGATCACCTGGGCAGTTCCTCCGTAAAAAAGTCCCATGGCCAGGATCATCGCATTCATTTCATAGAATCCGGCATTGTGAAGATTTAATAAAACGGTGGTCATGCCGAATCCAAATAATCCAAGTGGAGCAGGATTGGCCAGACTATCTTTTAAGACAACGGGAGTGAGTTCGGTAGGCATATGGCGGTTTTAAGGTGACCCCTAAAATAGGATAAAATGCGGAATTATTTTTCAAAGATTGGGTGAAGATAACAGTTGACCGTTGACCGTTGACGGTAAGATTAAACGTTAAACCAGTTCGCTCAGTTCCAGCCAGCGGAATTCTTTTTGTTCCAGCGTCTCGGATACCAGCGTGAATCGTTGGGAAAGCTGCTGGATCGTATCAAAATTAATGGATGCATCATGCAGTTTTTCGGTTATGCCTTCTTTTTCCCGGGTCAGTTCACTGATTTCCTTTTCAAGTGTCTCCAATTCTTTTTTTTCTTTATAAGATAGTTTTGGTTTACCGGTTACCACGAAAGCCGGCTCTTTTACAGGAGGAGCCTGAACAGTCTTTAATTCCGTTGACTCTTCATTGTCTTTTGTTTTCAGCCACAGTTGGTATAACCCATAATTCCCGGGGAAGTCACGAATTTTTCCATCTCCTTCAAAAACAAACAGGTGTTCGACCATACGATCCATAAAATACCGGTCATGTGAAACCATCACCAGACATCCCTGGAAATCGAGCAGGAAATTTTCCAGCACGGCCAGTGTGGGCAGGTCCAGGTCGTTTGTTGGCTCATCCAGGATCAGGAAATTCGGATTGCGAAACAGGATCGACAAAAGGAATAGTCTTCTTTTTTCACCGCCACTCAATGAAGAAATCATCGTGTATTGCTTATCCGGTGGGAATAAGAAAAGATTGAGAAACTGGGCGGCGCTCAGGGAACTGCCATCCGCCAGGGGGAAATGTTCAGCAATATTTTTCACAAACTCAATTACCCGCACATCCTCTTTAATAACCAGTCCCGTTTGCGAGTAATTTCCAAATACCACCGTCTCACCGATATTCACTTTACCGCTATCGGGAGGTTCAAGACCCTGTAACATATTCAGGAATGTGGTTTTCCCTGCTCCATTTTTTCCAACAACCCCAATACGGTCTCCCTTCTTAAATGTATAGTCAAATCCTTTAAGAATAATTTTATCTCCGAATCGTTTATTCACTTTTTTCAGTTCCGCTACTTTACCACCCAACCGGCTCATTTTCATTTGCAGGGTAAGGTTCTGTTCGTCGAGGTTTTGTTTGGCCTTGGATTCAACCACATAAAAAGCGTCCTGACGGCTTTTTGATTTAGTGGTCCTGGCTTTTGGCTGTTTGCGCATCCATTCCAGTTCCTTCCGGTACAGGTTTTTCGCTTTGTCTATACTGGCCAGGTCGGATTCAATACGGGCTGCTTTTTTTTCGAGGTAATTTTCATAATCGCCGGTATAGGTGAACAAATTACTCCTGTCCATCTCCCAGATTTCATTACACACATTGTCCAGAAAATAGCGGTCATGCGAAACAACCAGCAGTGTGATATTCTGCTGGTTCAAATAATTTTCCAGCCACTCCACCATTTCAATATCCAGGTGATTGGTGGGTTCATCCATGATCAGGAATGCTTCACGGCTTCCAAAAGCGATGTCGATCAGGGTGCGGGCGAGAGCTACTCTTTTTCGTTGTCCACCACTCAGGGTTTTAACCGGCTGCACCAGGTGATCAATGTTCAGCCGGGTAAAGATCTGTTTCACTTTCGCGTCAAAATCCCACGCACTGAGGTGATCCATTTCTTCAATGCTGGCCATCAGCGCGTCTGTATCTTCTGTTTCGCTTGCGGCTTCAAAGGCCTTGATGGCTGTGGTAACCGGGTTGGGATGGTGAAAAATATTATCCAGGATCGATAACTCTTCCTGAAACAGGGGATCCTGTTCAAAAAAAACGACATTGATGTCTTTTGAAATCCACAGTTTTCCGGATTCAGCCGTTTCCTTTCCGGCCAGAATCTTCAATAATGTGGTCTTTCCTGTTCCGTTTTTGGCGATCAGGGCAATTTTATCGCCTGATTCGATATGAAAGGAGATATTATCAAACAATGGCTTAATTCCGTACGACTTTCCAAGTCCCTCAGCAGATACATAATGCATGCTGCAAAGATAATTGAAATTGCGGGCCCTTACGGCGTCTTCCTGATGCCTTCGGCCATCAGTTTCGCCACAAACAGATTACCCGTTTCGTTCAGGTGAACACCATCGGCGGTGAGCAGGCCTCTGTCGGCGTTGGAGGTATTGTGTATTTTTTCATAGTCTTCAAACTCTTTGCGCATATCCACGAGGGTTAGTTGCTGTTCAGTGGCAATTTTCCGGATAATGTTTGCATATTTATTCAGGTCGCCATCCTGCTCATTGGTATTATCATATTTCTCGCCGATGGTCGCCGGTGTACACACGATGATCCGAATACCGGCTGTTTTAAATTTTTTCATCAAAGCCAGATAAAATCTTTCAAATTTATCGGCATCAGTTCCGGTTCCCATTTTCTTGTGCCAGACGTCATTGACGCCAATCCATACAACCACAATATCGGGCGAATGGCTGATCACATCGTCTTCCATACGCAGGTAAAGATCATACACTTTATTTCCACTGATGCCGGCCCCGATGAGTTCATAGGCGGCATGGCCGGTCGGGTTGAGCAGACTGTCGTCGATCGTTATGAAGCCACCGGGTTTAACTCCGGCTTCCGTGATGGAATCCCCGAAAAAAATCACTTTGATTTTTTTATCCGGCATAAATGAGAGACTGATGAAAATAAATATTATGATTGCTGAAGCATATGATTTTTTCATATAATATGCGTATCTGATTTATAAAGTTAAAACATGAAGATATAATCAATGCAATTGCCTAATTTCATTTTTAAATCTGAAACGAGATGTCTGGCACTAAAATTACAGTAAACGACAACGGCTCCCTGAAAATTGAAGGTGATTTTGAAATCCTGGACCGGACCGGGGCCCGGTATGATCTGGGTGGAAGAGAAATAGTATCCCTTTGCCGTTGTGGAAAATCGTCAACCAAACCTTTCTGCGACGGTTCACATAAAAACCATTTCGAACACAATGCCGTCGCTTTTGCCCTGCCGCCGAAGAAGACGGTATAATAGAAAGATTAGATCTGCGATATTAAAATTGTTTATTCCGCTAAAGCGTTGAGCTTTCCAACGAAAAATGGCGAGACAGCCCTGTTATAAATGCGGATTTCATCGATGTCGCCGTCAAAATTGTAAGGGAAACTTGGATTTTCTGTTTTACCAATATACAGATCATTCAGGTTTGCATTAAATCCAAATGGAACGGTTCTTGTATTTCTCAAAACACCATTGACATATAATTTACAAACAAATCCGTCATAAGTATATACTACTGTATACCAGTCGCCACCATGAATAAAAAGTAAATTGTCTATAATTCCCGCATTTGAACCATCCCCATAAAAACCTCCAAACATTTCTGTTGTTGTATCTAACGCGGTAGTATAATCATATGAACTTGGATGTACCCTGAGCCCATACACTCCTGAGGACGGATCCGACGGACCCTTCATCAAAATTTCATTTCCCCAGGCCAGACCGGTATAGTAATTATGGAATCGCACAATGGCCATCAGCGTAATTTGGATGGGACTAAGAGAAGTGCTGTTAGGAACCCGCATATAGGCACCTCCGGTAAACCGATAGGCATTTCCTGCCCGCCCAAACCTGTCGCTGGTTACGACAGCATTGTTAAATACGATATTATTACTATTGCCACTGCTGTCATTTAGATTACCATTATTAAAATTATAGTAAGCCACAAGCCCATATTTCAAATTATAAAAGGTGTCAATAATGACAGTGGTGTCATGAATGTTTTTAATTGTCGTGTCATGGATATTTTTTACGGTTGTATCATGTTCTGTCACCGTTTTACTGCAAGCAGTTTGAGAAAGGCTTATTGATGCAATAAAAAATATGACCAGGAGTGAGCTCAGCAGGCTACTAATAATACGCATATCGGTTATATTTCGGGGTTAGGTTAATGACACCGCCATTGAGATATAAATATATTCATTTATTCCTCAAAACCTTGACTGTTTTGACCTTCCTAAGGGTTTCCACTTAGTTACTTAAAAAAATATAATCTATTTCCCAAGTAAATGATCTAAGTCAATTTGGTATTAACTGTCTTTTGGTTCATCTTTTGCCAAATTCCTTCTTTTGGTTGATTGCCCTCAGCTATACCCCACTCTTCGTATTTCCTTCCCTAATGACATAGAGAAATTCAGCAAAACCCATTATATCCCAAAAAATATTACCAATTAGCTTTTTACCACGAGTCCAATACCCAAGTATTCGAAAAGGAGCAACCAAAATGAAATATAAATTCCTTCTGGTCCCGCTTTTTAACACATTGCAACCATTTACTTTAAATAATTCTGTCAATTCATTTACTGAATAAACCCTTACGTGCGAAAGGTCATCTTTAAAATTCAACGTACCGTACATCGAAGGAAGTTTTGTACTTTTTATACCGGGATACTCGACATACATAAAGCCACCTGGCTTGAGTTTCCTAATAAGATTTTCTAACACTTTATCCCCGTTATGTAAATGTTCAATAACGTGAACAATCCAAATTCCGTCAAAATAATCATTTGGGATCATGTGAAAATCTAACCTGGTAAGATCCATCTCATAAAAACATTTCATCAACTTAAAATCTTCGTCACTGTTGTTATAGTCCTTATTTAAATCAACGCCATAATATTCACAATTCGGGAACAACCCAACCGTTTTAGAAGCAGAGTGGTTACCGACTCCCACATCCAACAGCTTAAAGTGAGTATTGCCAAAAGATTTTTTTAGGTAAATAAACTTTGAATTTCGTCCTTTAAAAAATCTCTTAATTGCATTTCGCATATCACTCATTAGAATTAAATTAAATAATCAACTATTATTAATAACTATTTGGAAACAGAAATGCAAATTTTTGAAGTAACACCAAAATTTGGGCGAAGGTATCGAGAAAGCATTCTATTCTGCCCACTTTTTCTGAAAACCATAAGGGCAGTGCCTGCAACCACTACGGCAACAGTTGCCCCTGGAAATGAGATAGAACTCGGTAAATACGCGGAAGTCGCCTTCTTTGTAGTAGTGCACGTCTTCAATCAGATCTCCGCCCCTGCCCGGGAAGGGATATTGTTTTTCCAGGGCTACAAGCTCATTAAGTTTTCCAAGACAACCCGTACAGAGGCAGTCATAAAATGTATTAGCGAGAAAAGATTTGGTTTCATTGCTCAACGCGAGTTTGGAACAGGCGCATGCTGATATGTTTTCGGCATGACAAATGAATTCCTTTTTGCAACGGGGACATATTTTTTGTATTCCTTCAGTTTTCATTGATAACCTTTTGCCTGCAGTGCAAACAACTCTGCATATTTGCCTTTATGTTCAATCAATTCTTCATGGGTACCGCTTTCGATCAACTCCCCAAACTGCAATACCAGGATCCGGTCAGCCATCCTGACGGTTGAGAACCTGTGTGAAATCAGCACCGCCGTCTTACCCTGAGTCAGCGCGGCAAAACGCTGGAATACTTCGTATTCAGCGCGTGCATCCAGGGCGGATGTAGGTTCATCCAGGATCAACACCTGGGCCTGACGCATATATGCCCGGGCCAGGGCTACTTTCTGCCATTCACCGCCGGATAACTCAATGCCTTCCTGGAATCTTTTACCCAGCATCTGATCGTATCCGGCAGGCAGACGGCTGACCAGGTCTGCAGCCAGACTTTGTTCTGCTGCGGAAATAATCAGGGGTTCATTTTCCTTCTGCAGAATATTACCTACGGCGATATTATCAGAAACCCGCATCTGGTAACGAAGGTAATCCTGGAAAATGATTCCGATATTCTGCCGGAGACTAACAAGGTCGTACAACCGAAGATCTATACCATCGAGCAGAATTTTACCCTCCGTCGGTTCATACAACCGGGCCAGCAGTTTAACCAGGGTCGTTTTGCCCGCACCATTCTCACCCACCAGCGCGATTTTTTCTCCGGCGCCAAGACTAAAATTCAGGTGCCTGGTGGCCCAGTTTTCTGTATGCTGATAGCGAAAACCCACGTCCTCGAAAGTGAAACCCCAGCGAATGGGATTTGGAAAAGGGAGTGGATTTTTCACTGTTGTAATACCGGGCATGATATCGAAAAATTCAAAAAAATCGCTCAGGTAAATGGCGCCTTGTGAAACTGCGCTGAAGCGTGTAAGAATAGATTCCATCAGGGCTTTGAGCTGACGGAAGGAACCTGCCAGAAAAGTGAGCTGACCGATACTGATCCTACCGGAAATGGTTTCCAGAATGATATATACATATGCCCCGTAATAACCCAGGCTACCCATCAGGGTGAAACCTGCTCCCCACAATGACCTGTTGATGGTGATCCGACGGTTACTGAAATAAAATTTGTTCGCCAGTGTTTCAAACTTACCAATGATAAAATCGGAGAGGTCGAAAATTTTTACTTCTTTGGCGGTTTCGTCACTGGCACCGAGATATCGCAGGTAGTCCAGCTCACGCCGCTCCGGCGTCTGGCGCCGGCTTAACGCATAGGTTTGATCATTGAAATAGGATTCTCCGATAAAGGAAGGCAGGATCGTGATAAACAATAAAGCGATCAGCCAGGGATTAAATAAAACCAGTCCGGCTGCGAGGAATCCCATCGTGATCAGGTCCTGTACCTGGCTCAGCACCTGCGACAGGAGGATGGTCCTGCCCGTGGTCTGCTGCCTGGCCCTTTCCAGTTTATCATAAAAAACCGGATCTTCAAATTGTTCCAGGTCCAGCATGGCTGCGTGTTTCATGATGCGGACGGAACTCAGTTTTCCGAAGAGATCGCCCAGCAGGCTGTCCAACAGGGAAATACTCCGGCCCAATGCGTCATTAAAAAGAGCAAGCAGAAATTCAAAACCGATCAGCATCCAAAGATGATGTGTTGAAATGGGACCGGCATGACGATTCAGCAAAATCACTTCGTCGATGATCAGTTTTCCAACATATAGAACTGTAACCGGAATGGCGGAGCGCATCAGGCGGAGACCTGCGTTCAGTCCGGTCATCCAGGGGCTTGATGCCCAAACGAGTTTAAAAAAGGCGGGAAGATTCCGAAGTGCATTGAGCCTTTCTTTCCAGCCCGGTTTACGTTGTATTACAGCCATGCTTGGAAATGCAAATTAAGTTATTGGGCTTGAAGCGTGAGGCTTGAAGCTTGAAGCTTTAGGCCTAAATACTAAACAGTATAATTTGCATATGGTTTATAACAGGTTTGTAGCTTCACGCTTCAGGCCTCAAGCCTTAAGCCTAGTTCCTCGGGATTTTCACAGAAAAAAGTTTCTCCCCGGTCAGGCTGACCAGGTGAACCTGCATTTCTTCACCGTATACACTGAAATTCATGAAGCCATTAATCGCCCGGGCATAAACGCCCCCTTCGGGATGTACGACGGTATTTGATAATTCTGCACCAGCACCCGAAACAAAATAGTGCGTAAATCCGGGTGGTTTGATGTATTGAAGATTGTGATCGTGTCCGCAGATGTAAGCATTGACATGATATTTTTCAAATATCGGTTTAAATAAATTTTTCATTTCCACCGTCTCTTTCGCTTTCATCCTGCCCCCGCCCGTATACACCGGATGATGCCCGAATACTATTTTCCATTTGACATTCGCTGGTGCTTCCGCAAGTGTTTTTTCAAGCCAGACTCGCTGCATAGCTGTATCCTGACCCTGTACATGGATTTTATCACCGATATAAGATTCAGATAAAAAAGGAGTGGTATCCAGAAATATGAGCAGTACGCCGTTTGTACTGTCTTCGCCAATGAAAAATGTTTTTGAATAATATCTTGCCGGCAGATTCCAACGACGGTCTACTGCAGAATAATCAATTTCTGCCTGCGGATCACCGCGGTAATCGTGGTTGCCGAGCACGACCCACCAGTCGGTTTGCAGAGATTGGGCCGTGTATATATCTTCAAATGAAGCAATCCAGTTGTGGTCGCGCGTGCTGCGAACGCCATTGGGATATATATTATCGCCGGTGGAAACAATAAATTCAGGCTTGAATTTTTTTGCAACGATGCCCATTTCCCTCGCGACTTCCCGCTGATTATCTTCACCGTTGCGGCCCCAGTCCCCGAATACGATGAAGCGAAGTGGCTTTTGGGTTTTTTGGAAAACCGAATCAGAATTTTGAGCAACCTGAGAAAAGAGAGGAACTAAGGGGATTAGCGACAATAGTATTAAAGCAAGTATACGCATACAATCACTTTAACAGAGCAGGCAGAATATCTAAAAAAAAGGTGGATGGTATCCGGGCACGGCGATAGATTAAATGATTTTTAACCATCTCCATTTTCCAAAAACCATCCACCAACAAAGGCGTTTAGCGTTGAGCGTTGAGCGTTCACATTAACCGACTAAGCCAGGCTTAGTAACGGTTACGATCACGGTTATATCCACCACCACCACCGCCACGGGATCCGCCGCCACCGCGGGAACCACCGCCACCGGGGTTTTTATCTTCAGCAACTTTTACAGTAAGCGTTCTTCCTTCCAGGCTGGTGCCGTCGAGGGCCTTAATGGCTTTTTCTGCTTCTTCATTACTTGAAAATTCAACAAATCCGAAACCACGACTTTTGTGGGTTTCTCTGTCTAAAATAACTTTTGCTGAACCAACGGTACCGTATGGTTCAAACAATTCTTGCAATTCTGAATCACTAACGGCGAAAGGCAGACCGGCTACAAAGATTTTCATTCCAATACAATTTAATAGCCGACAAGATACCACAATAGTTTAGTACCAAACTTGATTACCCTGTTTTTTTTACAATAAACAGCTGATTTGTTCAAAATAACGCCTTTCAGCGGGTTCAGGAAGGCCTTTTTGCCTCAAAAGACCACCAAACCTCAAAAAGATGATTTTGAGGAGCCCGTTGTTAAATTCCTGAAATAAGCTCAAATAGTTGAAATCGGGATCCGTAGTACATAACGAGCACCCTTACCCGGGCTGCTGTCCGTTGTAAAAACGGCCTTGATCCGGTTGGCCCTTTTTTGCATATTCTGGAACCCATGGCCCTTCTTAATAAACAGGGGATTGAAACCCAGGCCGTCGTCACAGAGCTGGATGGTAATTTCCTGAGTTTCTGTTTTTTGAATCTTTAATTTTACATGACGCGCCTGTGCATGTTTCAGGGAATTGCTCATAGCTTCTTTAAAAATCATCATGATATTCCGATTGTAATTTCCCGGCAGTTTCAGGTTTTCTGATTCGCCCAGTCCATTTTCATATGAAAAACAAATTCCCGTGTCCTGGAAAACGTCGATGCCCAGGCTTTCCAGCCGGTGACCAATTTCTTTGACCACATCACTCTCGGGGTTTAGAGCCCAGAGAATATCCCGTGTACCCTGGTACAATCCGCTTACATTTTCCTTGATCTGACCGATCAGCCTTTTTTCTTCATCGTGTCCCATGCCGAGTTTGGTATACAGTACATCTGTCAGTACCTGTATCCTGGTCAGACTGTTTCCCACTTCATCGTGAAAATCTTCAGAAGCCGTTTGTCGCACTTTAATATTTTCTTCCCGTTTCACTTCCTCAATTTGCCGGATGCGCATTTCTCTGGATCGCATACGCATCCACTGCACCCAAAGGATCAACCCCATCACAAGAAGCAGCATCAGGAATCTGAAATACAGGGTCTGATAAAACGCTGCCTTGATGTCGAAAGTAAAATTTACGTTGTCTTTGGAAAAACCAACACCTTCCATAAATGCCCTTGCATGAAAAGTGTAGTGACCCGGAGGCAGGGCGGGATATACGACAAAGTGATTGGGTGTTAGTGCCGAGTAGGTCTTTTCCATACCTTCCAGCTGATACTGGTATAATATGCCTTCACTGTGGAGATAACTGGGACACCTGAACGCAAAAGTGAGGTGATTCTCGTTATGCTTCAACACCAGATCCCTGGGAATCGAATACCAGTTGTTTAGCATACCACTATAACGCTGTGCGGGAATTTCTTTTGAAAAAACTTCCACCGCCTGAAGGACGACGGGCGGGCAATAGGACTGTCCCTTGGCAGAATCGGGGAAATATTTAAAGAGACCGGAGACCGTACCAAACCAAAGATTATTCTGATGGTCATACAATGCAGCACCCTGGTTGCATTCGGCTGATGAAATATCGCCCGGCACAGAAAGATTTGAAATTTTTATGGCTTCTGACAGGGTATCGAAGTCTATTCTATTGATTCCTCTTCCGGTTCCCAGCCAGATTTTATTTTTCTGATCGGAGACCACGCTGTAAATAAAATCGGCATTTAATCCATCTTTAGTCGTTAACTGCTTAAATCGCCCTGTCGTTGTATTATAAATAATGAAACCCCTGTTTGCGGTAGCCAGTAAATAATATTTTCCCAATACAGCGAGGGACATATAACTGGAAATGTTTAACAGGGAGTCATTTATTTTTCTGTATTTGGCATCGCTACTCACCAGATAAAGTCCGCCATCAGTTGCCACAAGCAGAGAGTCTTTAGATACCCTTAAAATCCGGTTCGAATAAGTATTTAAAATATGATCTGTTTTACCTGTTGAAGAAACATAGGCCAGTCCCCAGCAGGACGCCACCCAGAATCCGCCCTGTTCATCCGGAAGCACCGCGTTAATACATCCTTTCAATGAACTGAGGTTGATGTTGGTTGCTTTCCCGTTTTCATATTTTGTAAATAATCCGCTGCTCGCCAAAATATATATCACGTCGCCAGGCCCATGATAAAGTCCCGTGATGTTTTGATCACTTGGTGCATCAGAAATACCCGGCACACGCCTGACGCCTTCGTCGTCTTTCATAAACAATCCTGAGCCTTCGGTTCCAAGAAAAAGACGACCATGGTCTTCAAGTATCGGCATGATACCGGCATTTCCTGCCGCTCTAAACTGATCATAGATCAGGAATGGCTGGGATGAGTATCGAAACACGCCTGTACCATTGGTTCCAAACCATAGATTACTTTCCCGGTCCTGAAAAATGGCTGTTGTCCAACTACCTTCATAACCGTTTCCGGGATTAAAAGAAATTAAACCTGAATCAGAATACTGGAATAGACCGTGACTACCCGACAACCATAACCTGTTTGATTTGTCCAGGTACATGTTGTTGAAATTTCCCATATTGTCGGCATGGAACAGCTTCCTGACAGCTCCCTGGTTTACTGAGAGCAGCGAATTGTAGGTGAGCAGGTACATTCTATTATTGTCCCTCTGATCGAAAACAATTTTCTGACATATGCCCATTTCATTGTTTTCGGGCATCGGAATTTCATTTTTCCAGGATTGGTTATCGAGGCGGAAAATGCCTTTGCTCATTACAGCAGCCCATAATATTCCCTGGCGGTCTATCTGAATGGCTGTAATTCTTTCATAAGATCCGGTAATATCGTTCCGGACCGGTTTACTGTTTTGATCGATCTGGTATAATTTACCTCCCATTAAAACCCAGATCCGGTTCATCGCATCCTCCTGGATGGAACGCACAGCATTTTCAACTGGCTTTTCTGATAGCCGGATGTTTTTGAACGTCGCTCCGTTGAACTTGGAAATACCATACGCAGTGCCAATCCAGATATTTGAATCGTGATCAGCCAGAATCGAGTTGGCATAATTGTTAAGAAGACCATCGGTTTCACTGTAATTGGTAAATACCCTTCCGTCGAAGCGTGATACGCCGCCGAGGGTGCAAAACCAGAGATTGTCATAATGATCCTGAGTGATGGCGAGTACCTGCGACTGAATCAGGCCCTGCTGAACATTATAATTCTGGAAATGGAATTTTTGCGCGGACAAAAAAGCCGGGAAAAAGAAACAGCTACAAAAAAGTCTTTTATAAAAGCGCAGTATTCCGGGCATATCAAAAGAATCAGTCGTGCAGAACCTAATTAGGCGCAAGCTCCAAAAACTATTAGATAAACTAACTTTAGGGCCAGGTTGTTCCGGATAATTCCCCCATTTGGGGGGAGCTTCATCTCCGGGAAATCATGGAAATTTATACAAATTTTTGGATACGATGGAAGAAACTCCTGTCAGGATAGTTATCGTAGAAGATGATAAAGTAATCCGTGAGGGTTATCGCTTCCTGATTGGCGAAAAGCAGGGATACCAGGTGATCAATACCTACTCTACAGCTGAACAGGCAATCAAGAAACTCGCAGAAGACAATCCCGACCTGGTGATGCTGGATGTGGGCCTGCCGGGCATTTCCGGTATTGAAGCCATCCCCCGGTTCAAGAGCATTCTACCACAGGTGCTGATTCTGATTTGTACGGTTCATGATTCCGAAGAAATCATATTCCGGGCCCTGGCAAATGGTGCTTCCGGTTATCTGACGAAAAACAGCTCAGCAGTAAAGATTATGGAATCCATCCGGGAGATCATGCAAGGTGGTGCTTCGATGAGTGCCAATGTTGCCCAGCTGGTCATCCGGTCATTTCAAAGAAATTCCCATTCACCGTTGTCGAGAAGGGAAACTCAGATCCTGGAAGAAATCGCCAAGGGGAAAAACAGACGTGTAATTGCAGACGAACTATTTATTGATAATGAAACTGTAAAAAGCCATATCAAAAATATCTATGCGAAACTGAATGTTCATTCCAAGGCTGATGCCATACGTACTGCGCGGGAGAACAAACTGATTTAAATAAAAAAGCAGGTGGTAGAAACCACCCGCGGTCACATGAGAAAATAAAACTAGTACTCGGGGACCCACGCAGGAGTCTCCAATATATCTTCAAATAACGGACCTGATTGTTCGTTACTGCCTTGTGTTACCCATTTTTTGAAATCCTGCATCCTCACCTGGTTGATAAAAACCTTTTCTTTAGGGGCAGGATGCAATTCGACTTCAATCCTGCCTGCCACACATAACTTGAATTTTCTGACCGCCTCAATATGAACGAGGTATTTCTTATTTATCCGGTAAAAATCAGTCGGATCCAATGCCATCGTCAGTTCCCGGAGTGTTTTCGGGATAACATATTTAATCCCCTGGTTCCTGTCGACCATATAACAGGTTTTATTTTCTAGGAAAAAATATGCGATCTCATCCGTCTTGAACAGTACGTATTCATTTGAACGTCTGATGATAATGCGCCGATACTGGCTGGTCGGATTTGTACTCATCAACATATGGAATTGAATGCTGATTAAAATTATAGACTAATTCGTCCCAATACTAAAAAAGGAATAAAATGCCGCCGCGAGGGGGATAAAACGAAATATTTCGTACTGAATACAGGCGGAGAGGTTAAAAAGGGGGATGGCTTTTTTCGTTGACCGTTGACCGTTGACCGTTGACCGATGACGGTTGACGGTTGGCGGTTGAAGGTTTTGGAAGGGGATAAAAAGAAAAAACCCCCAAATATTCATCGGGGGTTTTTCAAAGAACTTGAATTTAAGGTTTTCTGAAGGACGGTAAATCAAGCTGGTTTTTCAGGGATATTCGGTTGTTTCAGTGATATTGGATACATCAAATATAAACTTGTACCGGAACAGGCCCAAGCGCATATCCCCTCAATTTGCCTCGTAGAACTACGTACCCGGTAGAAAAACCATGTTATTTTAAATGAGCGCGTAACATCCAGGCTGTTTTTTCATGCTTTTCCATCAGGGCAGTGACAAAATCACTGGTGCCCGCGTCCTTGTGTGCTTCATCGAATTCCTTAATGTTGCTACGGATGAATTCGATAATGGATTCGTGATCTGCGAGCAGGTTTTTGATGAGGTCCAGGCTGGTATTACCCCCTTTTAACTGTTCGGTCAGGTGGGTGAGTTTGAGAAAATCGTTTAGCGTCGCCGGGGCATAATGACCCAACTGACGGATGCGTTCTGCAACGGAGTCGACGATTTCCTGCGACTGGTTATACAAATCTTCAAAATACAGGTGGACCGAGTGAAAGTCGGGTCCTTCCAGGTTCCAATGCGCATTCAGCGTCTTGGTATATAAAACAAATTCATCAGCGAGCAATTTCCCCAGCTGATCTGCAACGGTTTTGCGATTAGTTTCTGAAATACCAATACTTGTTTTCATACTATCTGATTATTTTATGGATTGTTTTAATCAAAAACGTTTCATTCAACACAAAGTTCAGTGTATGATGAATGAAACGCAAATCCTTTTCAGGCAGGGACCGGAAAAACCGAAAAATTATTGAGGGAGGCCGGGTTCAGATTCATTAAGGAATTCTTCAAACTCAGGTCTTTTTGGATCAGGACCATATTGATTCGGACCCTGGGTTCCATCTGTACAATATAATATCAGGTTGTATATGGGAATGAGGATAAACCAGCCACTTTTGTTCACATCGTGCATTCTGCGGACACCGACAGCGATAGACGGAATTATGGATGCCAAAAGATAAACCGGATATAACAAAGTTATCCGGGTATACAGGCCTATCCAGGCTACTACAAATGCAAATAAAATGTAGAACAAGGCAAAATACCAATATTCACTTCTCCTGGCCCGTCCTTCAAATACTGCGTAATTTTTTAAGACTTTTAAATACCATTTCATAATAAATCGTTTTGGGTTAAAAAATAGCAGATCAGCCCGTGACAGGCTGTTCATGTTTTAAATTTAATAAAAATAAATCCATAATCAACTGACATATAGTTAACTAAGTGTTTCCACTTAGCTATCCTCGCGACGTGCCATTTGTTTAACTTCGCCTCATGTCCGATTCGTTTACCCTGAATTTTCTGTTCAAGGAAGTCCCGCAGGAAATTACCTGCAGGCTCAGGGCGAGTGCATATACCTATCAGTTTCTTTGCACCCTCGGAGACACGGAGATGATACTGGAAAAAGATGATGAAGGAAAATTAAGGGCGCTGGAGGCAGATCCTTTCTCAGCAAAAAAAGCAAAACCTGATCCCGGATTGGTGAGGGCAATGATTACAGAAATGGAGAGGATTTTGCAGTAGTGCCAGAGACAGGTTTTTTTGCCGGCATCCGCATGCCTGGCAGATTGCAGAAGAATAAATCGCAGACTAAACCCCGATCATATGGAAGAGAATCCCGATATTCCTGTTTACACCGACGTCGAAGCTGTATTTAAAGGACGCAAAACAACAGATGAAAAAATTCAGATGATTGCCAGCTGCACCCTGAATGGGAAACCAGAACGGAGCGTATGGATTGAAGTACCCACTGTTTTGTACAACGGCTATAAAGGCAAAGTGCGGATCATTGAATTCAATATCAAGAACGGATTACTGGAAGTGCTGAAAGTGCAAAAGGCCTGAAGCATGAAGCATGAGGCTCGAAGCTTAATGCCTCATGCTTCACGCCTCAAGCTTTTAACGCGTCTATTTTTTTTGCGAGATTCCGGTCCCTCTCTGTTACAATATCTCCGGCATCATGGGTGGATAACCAGATTTCAACTTCATTATATATGTTGGTCCATTTGGGATGATGATCCATTTTTTCTGCTTCAAGGGCAACCCTTGTCATAAATGAAAAAGCTTCGGAGAAATTCTTAAAAACAAACCGCTGGTATAAGGCCTGGTTTTTTTCTTCCCACATAAAATAATATTAAATAAAACGCCAGTAACTGAATACTTCATCGAAATGCAAATTGGTATCGGGCCAGTGGTCCATATCGAAACCAGGAGCTTTTTCAAGAACCTCCCGACTCTGATTAAATATAAAACGCCTGTTGGCCGCGTCCAGGGTGAGCAGACGCAGGGGAATGGCGAAGTATTTTACTCCCAATCCCAGGAATCCGCCAAACTCAATAATGAAATAATCGATATTTCCGGACTCAAGATCAAGCATCACGTCTTTAATCTCTCCAAGGTGTTCACCAGAAGGATTGACTACTTTATCCCCGTGCAGTGAAGAAGCTGTCAGGTACCGTCCCTTTATATTCGGTAGCAGGGGTCCCTGGTTCTCACCCGTTAAATTATCTTTTTCTAATAGCGATTGTTTATCGTAAGATTTCATTTCCATAGATATTCATTTAAGGAGAATCAAAGGTATAGCTAAAAAATGATGCCAGTCCATTGCCTTATGATTCCGATTTGGGACATAAATTCCACAAATAAGAAATGTTTTGGGCTCTCAGATAATATGTATTGGAAATGATTTTCTCCAAAACTTTTATTTAGATTCATAAGTGGTTGATCCTTACCATATAAAAATGTATTCTTCGTTATGGAGACCGGGAAGGACAACTTGGTATATGTCTTGTATTTACTACTATGGTTTTTCATAGGATATTGGATTTTAAAATGGGCTGGATTTCTATCCTGGCCCTTTTTTTATTTATCATCTTCAGAATAATTAATTTTGCCAACCATTAATTACTAAAAAATGAAGAAAACAAGCTTAATTGTAATCAGTCTGATCAGTATCGGTTTTTCACAACAAGTATTCTCCCAATCGAATAAATCAGGCCATGGTGGCACAACACCTATGGAGATCGGCAGCCTCTTTGTCAATATGGGAGTTGGTTTTGGTGCGGGTTATAAAAATCCGACATATAATACCCCCTGGGGATTTAAAGTGGCAGCTGAATACGGCATGTGGCAGGCCGGGCCTGGTGTGATTACCCTTGGGCCGGAATTCGGTGGAACTTTCTCAGGCCAGCATAAAAATGATAATTCTTATATCTCGAGCACATTTGTGGTGGCTGGAAGAGCGGCCTGGCATTATGGCTGGGATGTTCCCGGTCTGGATACCTATGGTGGTTTTTCAGCCGGTATCGGCTTTAATCATTATACATATCCCGGGTACGACTACGACAGTCCAATCCCCTATTTCGGCGCTTTTGCCGGAGCATCTTATTTTGTAACACCGGGTTTCGGATTTAACTCTGAAATCGGCTATGACATCACCAATTTCCAGGTAGGTGTTGTGTTCAAAATTCAATAATCGACTTCTACATTTCCATAAAAAACCGGGGAAATTTCAAGTCCCCGGTTTTTTTAAGTGCCAGATTATCTGACCTCTGAAAGCTCCTCATTAATCGTTGACGTCTCCTCCTTTGCCAGCTTTCCTGCCTCTTTCACCAATTGCAGAAATTCCAAACGGTAGCCCTCAGCATCTGTTCCAAGTGCATTTTTTGCCAGTTTCATGGTTTTACCATAGTCTGCTTCCTGCCTGAATGCAGAATTTCTCAACAGCATCCCAAATTGGGCAACAGCAGAAACAAAACGGAAATTAAGAGAGCGGCTATTCAATAAGGATTGCTCATCATTTACCGTCTGTTGTATCAACTGGCTTTTTTCTCCGTCGGGATTTTTATATCTGAATTTAATGGTCATGAGTTCGTTACCTCCATTTGTTTTGTTCGTTTCCGGATTATGTTGATATCTTAAAGAATCAACGCCTTCAAAAAATTCATTCTTCTCGCCAACCGGAATGATTTCGTATAAAGCAGTTACTGTATGTCCGCTTCCTAATTCGCCCGCATCCCTGGCATCATTATTAAAATCTTCCTTATTCAGCATCCGGTTTTCATAACCGATCAGGCGGTAAGCTTGTACTTTGGCGGGATTAAATTCTATCTGTAGTTTCACGTCTTTGGCAATTGTGAATAAGGTTCCACCAAATTCATGCACGAGTACTTTTCTGGCTTCGTTTTCATTATCGATATAAGCATGATTGCCGTTTCCCGCGTCAGCAAGCTTTTCCATCTTACTGTCCTTATAATTTCCCATCCCAAACCCCATCACTGTCAGGAACACACCCGTTTTTCTTTTCTTCTCAATGATCCCTACCAGATCCGCGTCGCTACTGGCACCCACATTAAAATCGCCGTCGGTGCAAAGGATTACGCGGTTATTTCCACCTTTCTTAAAATTTTGTTCTGCCACCCGGTAAGCCAAAAGAATTCCGGCTCCCCCTGCGGTAGATCCTCCCGCTTCCAACCTGTCTATAGCCTCTTTGATTTTTGTTTTTTCATTACCAGGTGTTGAAGGCAAAACCAGGCCAGCATTACCAGCATAAACAACCAGCGAAACCCTGTCCTGCTCCCTTAGTTGGTCAACCAGCATTCCCAGGGAACGTTGTACAAGAGGCAATTTTTCAGGTTCCATCATGGAACCTGAAACATCAATCAGAAATACCAGGTTGGAGGCCGGCAATTCATTCATTGGGATCTTTCTGCCCTGCAATCCAATCATTAACAGTCTATGGTGCGGGCTCCAGGCGCATTCGCCAATTTCTGTGTTGATGGAAAAAGGATATTGTCCTTTTGGTTGGGGATAATCGTAGTGAAAATAATTGATGAATTCCTCGATCCGGACTGACCCTGCGGGAGGTATCCGACCCTGCTGAAGATATCTCCTGGCATTGCTATAAGAACTGCCATCCACATCTATGGAAAAAGTAGACAATGGGTTTTCGGTTGCGGTAAGGAACCTGTTTTCAATAATTTGATCATATTCTTCCGTATTAAAAACTGAAGTGTCAGCATTTTGATCAAAATAATCTCCACGGGTTACAGGCTGATTTTTTGTTGTCGCCGGGTTGACTTGCAGGCCCGACACCCTGCCATTTAGTAAGACCGGTGTTACATAACCTGATTTTTTGTCCAATTCATATTGGTCTTCCGTAAGTCTGGACTTCGCATTAGTCTTCCTTGTTGTGTATCCGGTTACCACTACCTCATGTAATGATGCGTGGGAGGGCTTCATCACAATCTGAATGTTTATTTCATTTTCCCCTACGGTAAATTCCTGTTTTTCATATCCAATTATTAGAAAAACCAAAACTGAATTCTTCTTTGAAACAGTCAGTGAAAAACTTCCATCCTGTCCTGTAGTCGTTGCCTTTTGTTTTCCATCATGAATTTGCTTTTCCAAAACCGTTACTCCAGACAAGGGTATTCCTTTTTCATCTCTGACCATACCGGTTATCTTGATTTCCCGGTTCTCCCTGAACGCTGTCAGGATGAATATTGAGGCTAAACAGGCTACAATTAGGTATCGCATAGTGGTAAGTTTTGTTTTCAGATGCACCCTTTTTCCAGATTACATACAGCTTCGCGAATTATTTTAATTATTTTTCCAAAATGATCACCATGAACTAACAGGCATTGGCATTTCTTAAAAACACGGAAAATAGGGCAGCTACAGATCAGGAACTGGTTCTGCTATATAAAAAGGAGGGCGATATCCGGATACTGTCCGAGCTCTACCAGCGCTACATGGATCTCCTGTATGCGGTATGCCTGAAATACCTAAAGAATCCGGAAGAAGCCAAAGATGCCGTCATGTCTATATTTGAGGAGCTGGTTTCGAAACTCGCAAAACATGAGGTTAGTCAATTCTCCGGATGGGTATATACGGTGGCTAAAAACCATTGCCTTATGCAATTACGTGCAGGGAAACGTCTAAAGCTTATAAATGATCCGGGTATTATGCAATTGACGGAAAATCCGCATCTGAATGGCGTGTTTGAAAATGAAGAACAACTGAGTCAACTTACAAAATGCATCGATGGATTATCCCCCGAACAAAAAATGACCGTGCAATTATTTTACCTGCAGAATAAAAGTTATAGAGAAATTGCAAGTATAACCCAAACAGAATGGGATAAAGTGAGGAGCCATGTTCAGAATGCGAGAAGAAATCTAAAAATTTGTATGGAGAAAAACAGCCCAGGGGGCGATTAAGCCAAAATCAAAATGGAAGGAGGAAAGAAAAATATTCGGTTTACTATAGAAGATATCCGGAAATATCTGGATGGGGAACTCTCTGGTCCTGAGATGCAGGCTATGGAAAAAGCAGCCCTGGACGATCCATTTTTTGCAGACGCGATAGAAGGTTACGAAGAAAGCAGAAAACAATCTGTATCGTTCCTATCCGATCTTTCCGATTTGCGGAACCGGTTGACAGAAAGAACAAAACAACAAAAGCGAAAGAAGGGGATATTAATCCATTTGAAATGGACCGTTGCAGCTTCTATATTAATTATTGCGGGTGCGACAGTTTTCACATTCATGTATGTAACCCAAAAAACAAATCCAGCTAAAATTGGAAATGCAGCTGAACAAGACAGCAGTGTTTTTAAAAACCGAACATTGCCAGGTGCAGCGTCAGATACAACAGGAATTACACAAAGAAATTCCGCATCTACCGATTCAGTAATGAAGTCCATAGCTTCCGATCATCCTATAGCTAAAGAGCAAATACCAAATCGGAAAAATGCAAAGTCAGCTATGCAGCGAGATCTTGTTTCAAATGCCGACTTGAAAAAATCAGAAACTTCTGCCGACATTATTTATCAGAAAGAGTATGATTCTATATTACATCCGAATCCAAACAACAAATACAATGACAAGGACAGCTTCCCATCTCCATTGTCGTTGACCCAGGAACAAGTTTTATCAGGAAAAGCAGCCGGAGTTACGATTACAAAAGGTAAAAAATCTTCGCAAAATTATATAGCCGGAATCGTTGTGAATGAAAAGCAGGAACCGATTTCAAATGCGGCAGTTACTTTATTACATTCGAATGCAGGCATAACAACAGACTCGAATGGATTTTTCAAGTTTTATCTTAAGAATTCGGACTCAGTGGGACGCATAGCAGTAAATTATATAGGATATCAATCCGTTTTAACTGAATTGAAGGCCGACGGTTCGTCGATCAATAGGATTGAAATGAAACCCACCTCGTCATCATTAAATGATGTTGTAGTTATCGGATATTCTACTGAGGATAAATCAGAATATGAAAGTCCGGGTTCTGCCGGCTTTTCAAGGCGACAGGAGTTGTCTTCCTCCCTTCCAGACTCGCTAATCAATAAACATGCGGCACCCAGTGTCGGGTGGACTGCGTTTTATCAATATGCACAGGCAAATAAAAAAATAAGCTCTGCAGATTCTGCAATTAGGGGAACTGAAATTGTAACTTTCCAGGTAAATAGTAAAGGGGAATTATCCTCCTTCAAAATTATAGAATCGATTTCACCAGCGCATGATGCAATGATCATCCATCTGATCAAAACCGGTCCGGAATGGAAAATAAGCAAGGGGAAAAAACAGACTTGTCGGGTAAAACTGGATTTTAAATAAGAAAAGCCCGTAAAAACGGGCCTTTCACCATGTTTAACTTTAAACGAACTACTAAAAAAAAAAGGAATTTTTGATCAGATTCCTGTCATAGGGTTTGATTCATATTATTACTGGTATCCCGGATTTTGTTTCAGCACCACCGTGCCTGTCGAATTTTCAGCGTCCAATTCTTTCTGGGGTATGGCAAAATATTCATTGACCCCTTTTGTAAATACGGCTGCACTGTTCACATAATAAAATGAACTCCTGTTTTTTTCAACTGAAACATAATTATTCAGCGTAGTTGCCATCAAACCTGTGCCGTTGTCATATCTCGCCAGATCGAAGAAACGCTGGCCTTCCATTGCCAGTTCCAGTCTTCTTTCAAATTGGATTGCCGTTAAAGCATTTGTCTGTCCCATGGCACTAAATGCACCCAGCGGATAAGGACTTACTTTGTATTTGTCTGCCGGAGTAGTCTGAGGGGAATACATTCCGGTAGCGCCGTCGTAACTGGCATTTAAATAAACAAATCCCTGCGGATTGCCAGCCCGGGTACGAACCATATTTACATAGGTTTCAGCCTGGTCAAGACTTCCGATTTGTGCCTCACATTCTGCATCCCAGAGCAAGACGTCGGGAAAACGGCATAGGGGAACATTGCTCGCAGCTACTTCAGCTGCACCCCAGAATACGGTTTCTGTTGATGAAAAAGAACCCTGTTGACTCTTCGCATAGTTATTCTTCATGGTAACAAATAATCCATCATTCGGCACGTCGCGAATCCAGGTACTGTCAATGGTTCCCCAGTCAAACCAGGGTTTGCCCGGTCTTCCGGAAGTCCAGTCAAGACGCGGATCCACATTGCCCGTCCAGGGATTGGGAGGATAACTTACCAGGGGTCCGGTATTATAACTCCCGTCCAAAAAAGGAAGTCCATTAGCATCGGTTTTGTAAGCCTGCACCAGGTTCCATGAGGGATTATTAAAACCGCAGCAGCCGGGACCGTGGTTATAAGGATGATTGAGCTCATCACCCGTATTCCCGTTCCCACCATTCGTTGCAATGGCAGACCCATCGTTTACAGAAGTCTGGCAGGCAAAAACACTTTCACGGCTATTCTTTTCCGCAGGGTTAAAATTACTCTGAAAACGGGGGTTAAGGCCATAAGGTGTTCCATCTGAAGTGGTGCCATTGTGAATGACCGAGTCCAGCAAGGGTTTCGCACTGGCGTAATCATGTTGGTACATATAGGCCTTTGCCAGAAAAGCCATGGCTGCCCATTTATTCACCCTGCCAATATTGGGTTGCGTAGTGGGCAGATTCGCTACAGCGTATTGTAAATCGCCCACAATCTGCGGCCAGATATTGATGTAAGCCCCGCTTCCGTCGATATTGGGAACATTCAGATTTCCATTTACGTAAGAAATGTTTTCATCCACATATGGAAAATTATTCCATGCCTTTTTCCCTTCAAAATGATAGAAACCACGAAGAAACCTGGCTTCAGCTACATATTCAGTCGTATCTGCCGGAGAAATACCTGTGGACAGTCGAAGTGTGCGGATTACATCATTAGATCTTTGAATTCCGGTGTAAAGGACTACCCATCTCTGATCGAGATAATTAGTAGTACTGGCCTGCGACAACGACCAGGTCAATAAGGGAATCGCATCGGGCTGGTCGGAAGGTGAGGAACCCTTATAGGAATCGTCTGCTGCTTCACTTCCATATACATAATTGGAGGCGGCGCTACCGTTTCCGAGATTCTGTCCCGGCACATTTTCACCAGACAGCAATACATAGGCTCCGATTAGTAATCCCTGAACGCCGGAATTGTTATTGACATTCGAAGCAAGCAGGGATCCCTGTGGTTGCAGGTCCAGTTTTTTATTACACGCGTAAATAATTACGACCAGGAGTACCGCAGCAACAGGTAATATCCATTTTAATAATTTTTTCATATTATTCTAATTTTTTAAAATAAATTAATGTACTGTGATACTGACACCCACATTATATGTCTTTTGATTATTCGGGTATACGCCGTTATCGTATCCAAACACCGTACTGGTACCCGGATTCAACTCCGGATCCAGACCTGAATAATTGGTAACGGTAAACAGATTCAGCGCCTGAACATAGACCCGGAAATTGTCGAAATGCATACGCTTGAGTGTGTTGGAAACGATGGTGTACCCGATCGTCAGGTTTCTGCACCTCAGAAATGATCCGCTTTCCATAGTATAGGAATTAAATGCCTGTGAATTGCTGAAATTGGCACTTTGTTCAAGCATTGGAACATTTGTTCCGGTATTGGCTACATGCGCAGTTGGATCATTGATGTTGGTTGGTTGGCCGTTGTCATTAATCAACCTGGCTGAATTGAGCGCCACATTGGTGCTGATCTGGTTTCCAAATCCCTGCGGGAAATCGGTTGAAGATTTTACATTATTTATAATCTGGTTTCCAACCTGTGTATAAAAGAATGTGTAGAAATCAAAGTTTTTATAATTCACCGAGATATTCAGACCTGCTGAATATTTCGGGTTGGGATTACCAAAGAAGGTTCTGTCGTCACCGTTGATCACCCCATCCTTATTTACATCAGCATACTTGAACCGGCCCGGAGCAGCGTCCTGCTGCGCAGCAGAACCTTTCACGTCAGTATAACTCTGGAATAAACCAATTACCTGGTAGCCAAAAAATTCACCAAGGGGCTCACCGGGTTGTATCCTGGATGTTACAGTTTGCGCACCAATGGGCTGGTTAATATATAAGGTCCCTGCAGGAAGGCTTACTACTTTATTGTTGTATGATGTAAAAGTTGCGGTGATATCAAACCTCAAATCATTCTGGATCCTTCCGTGGTAGGTAAGTGCAGCATCAATACCCGTATTCTGAACGTTACCTGAATTCAGGAAGGGGTCCAGCGTTCCTCCATTCGTTCCCGGAACTGCGGGAACAAAGAGCAGGCCACTGATCAGTTTCTTATACCAGTCAAAACTGAAATCCAGTTTGTTTTTTATAATACTCGCGTCAAATCCCGCATCAGTTATGATATCCTGTTCCCAGGTCGTATTGGGGTTTCCATATTGGCTAACATAAAGACCTGCGGTTGGACTATTACTGGTACCATTGATATCATAGTAAGACTGGTTGATCTGTTGCCCATATAAAGTATAGGCATTGGTGGGATTGATATTACTGATCGAACCCAGTTTCCCCCAGCTGCCACGTATCTTAAGCAAATTTAACCAGCTTACATCCCGCATGAAAGATTCTTCAGAAAGCATCCAGCCTGCGGAAACGGAAGGGAAAATACCGTTGCGCTGGTCAGGAACGAACACAGAAGAATTATCACTTCGAAGTGTGGCACTCAGATAATATTTCTGGTCATAATTATAGTCCAGTCTGCCGAAAACTGAAAATATGGCCAGCTGATATGGAGTCCTTATGCCGTTATCTCCGATGATACTTGAATTGTTGGTTTGGGTAGAAGCCTGTCCGAAGTTCAGGGTCCAGAGATTTGGCGATACGGTTAAGTTACTGGAATCGGTGATATAATAATTGCCTCTGGTTGCGTTCACTCCCTGGCCGGTATTATACAGATATTCGGTACCACCAAGAATGGTAAAATTATTTTTACCAATTGTATTGTTGTAATTCAAAGTGTTGGTCCAAATCAGGCTGGAATTCGATCCCCAGGTTTCCGTATACAGGTTGGCTGCATGATTATTTTCAGCGTTTTCATAAGGTGTGGTGGCAAACCCGTCAAAATAGTAATTATCAAATGTTCCGCCTGCGCTTGTGTGGAAGGTAAAATGTTTCAGGAAATCCACATCGGCAAAAACATTTCCGATAACCTGGTAGTCCCGGCTCTGATTATTTGCCTGGCGTTGCTGGATTGCCACTGCGTTGGATGCGTTGCCCAGGCCCTGAGAAATGCCACCCGCATAATTGCCTACAATATCATAAACCGGAATGATATTGGGAAGCTGATAAGCAGCGTTGATGGAATTCGTCGAATTCACTCCGGGCGCGTTCAGGTATCCGGGATTGGTTTTGTAAAAAACATAAGCATTTTCCCCGACATGAATATGATCATCGGCAAAACTAAAATTTGTATTGACGCGTACGGAATAACGTCTTAAACTGGTTTCGATCAGCGTGCCCTGCTGATCCAAGTAGTTAAAAGCAAAGAAAAAGGACGATTTACCAGAACCTCCGCTTACAGACAGATTATGATCCATGATCAGTGCGGGCTTGAAAATATCGTTGAACCAGTTATTGCCGTTTTGGTCGGCGAGGGTAATATGATTTGAGTAGAGATTATAGTCAGCTGCACTGGTATTTGGGGCTCCCTGGGGAGCACCGGTTGGTGTGATATAGTAGGGCACCACGGGTGTTGGCCCACTTCCATATTGCGGATCACTGGCAGTAAGACCATCATTAAAATACTGAGCCCATTTGGCAGTTCCTGTTTGGGTAGGAGTAGCCAAAGACCAGCTTTTGCTTAATGGTTGTTGACTTCCAACAAACCCGTCGTACGTAATCCTTACTCTGCCCGGCGTGCCTTTTTTAGTTGTAATTACAATGATTCCATTGGATCCGCGTACACCGTAAATGGCCGACCCACCTGCATCTTTTAAAACCTGGACAGACTGGATATCACTTGAACTGATATCATGCATACTTCCGGGCACACCATCGATCAGAATCAGGGGAGCAGAATTACCAGATGAGGTAATGCCCCGGATATTCACTACAGAAGCCCCGCCCGGCGCACCAGTCGTGTTAACCGTTACACCTGAAGCCTGTCCCTGCAACAATGCCTCTGTACTTCCGGATGGTGTTTGTTTCATGTCGGCTACATTCACAATTGAAATCGCACCGGTGATATCCTTTTTTTTCTGAGAAGAATATCCGGTTACAAAAACCTCGTTCAGATTACCGGCCGTTATCGTGAGCAGGATTTCTCCGGTTGTCGTTTTTCCCGCAACGGACAGCACCATGTTCTCAAATCCGACCGATGTAATTTCCAGGTCGGTATTATTTTTGGGAACCACGATGCTAAAAAAACCTGAAGTATCCGTTTGAGTAGCAATCACAGTTCCCCTAACCAGCACGGTTGCTCCGGCAACGGGCTGCTGATTTGTTTTGTTCATTACTTTCCCGGTAACTGTTCTTTGGGCAAATGCGGTGCATGAAAACAGGAGAATCACCAAAAGAATGCAACACATCTTTTGTAGCCCGGTTTTTTTCTTTGGCATAAGCAATTATTATTTTAGAAATGATTAAAAGGAACTTTATTTTGACGTCCGATTTTACGCAGTACAGATTTAAAAAGAATGGCCCCTCCCTGCGAACAGGGAGCGGGGCCTGTTCTCATTGCTTAACCGTAAACCACCAAGAGCTGAACTTTTTATTCCGAATTACTTACAAATGCAACCCATTTATTATCGGGCGACCAGGACGGGGCGTTCAACGTACCCTGTCCACCAAACAAATAAGCCAAAACCTTTGGAGCACCCCCGGCTGCCGGGATCAGCCGAAGCATGACCCGCTGATATGTTGGATGCGCATTGGGATCAATATCCGGCGGAAATGAAATGTATACGATCCATTTTCCGTCGGGAGAAATATGCGGAAACCAGTTATGGTACTGATCAAAAGTGATCTGCTCCTTTCCTGAACCATCAGGTTTCATCCGCCAGATCTGCATCGTGCCTGTAGGATTGGCATTGTAATAAATATATTTTCCATCAGGAGAATATTCCGGACCGTCCACATGGCCCTTTGTGTTAAACGTGAGTTGTATTTCGCTTCCTCCGTTTATGGACTGCTTGTAGAGATTGTAAATCCTCGTACCGCGCTGGGCAACAAAACATACTTCCTTATTATTGGGATTCCAACCATGCCAGTAAGACGGCGTCTGCTCCGTGAGCAGTCGCGGCTCACCACCGTTGAGCGGAAGGATATAAACAGAAGAACCTCCTCCCGGCATACCCTCTCTGGAATTACTGATGGCCAGCATTTTTCCGTCGAATGATATACCGTGGTCATTATTGATTTTTGAAGCCGATCCGGTATTTAATTTCTCCGGAGTTCCTCCTTCGACGGGAATCGTATACAGGGAACCGTGATCATTGAATAGTAATTTTTTCCCATCCGGCATCCAGTTTGGTGCTTCAAAACGACCTTTTGATTCGTAGATAATCTTCCGGTTTCCGTCCGTTATATCCACAAGCTCCAGTCGGCTGCCCATCACAGCTGTGGGTGGCGGTTTTGCCAACAGTGGATTTGGCTGATAGGGATTTTCGACCGGGTGATCGATGCGCACATTCCAGACCCGCGCAGTAGCCAGGGTATTTGAATCGTGCGAGCAAATATAAATTCCCGCCAGAACCGTATCCGTCAAATCGATAAGATCATGTTCACCCACGAATTGCAGCGGCTCGCCCCAATTGGCCATTCGCATAATCAGCTTTTTACCCATGCGTTCCAGCTGCATGGTCTGCAAACCCCTTTTGGCAGAAAAAATCTCGCCTTGCGGATCCTGCATAAATGCGCCCTTCATTTCCCTCCATTGCAATGCAATCAATCCGTCGATATGTACACAGCCATTCATACTCACGGCATCCGCGTCCGCAGTTTCCCGAACCATCCATCCGATTTTCCTGTGTCCTATAGCCCCAGCAGTATCTCCCGTAAATTCAAAGTTTGCAGTGAGTAAAAAATTCCCCGATATTTTCTTAAACGCAAAATGGAACTGGTCCTCATTAAACCAGATGTTTGCGCCGGAACCTTTTATGATGTACGATTGACTGGCTGCGTCATATATTGAGGAGCCTGCATGTTTTACATAACCGATATCTTGTTGGTTTTCAAAAACACCGATTGGGGTTTGGGAAAAACAGGAAAGCGAAAAAAAGATAAGTAGCAGAACTGGAATACATTTCATGAGCAGAATCGTTTCATCAAATCTATTCTGCCCTTCCACTTTTCCAATATTTTTTACTACATCAATACCACATCAGTTACTCAATATCCGGTGAATCAGCCTGAAAGGATACTTCATTAATACATCATGCGTAAGGCCAGCCGCCCAACGGGAATTGTCCAGTGCATTTTATGCTTTTCGAATAAAACAAAATGCCCCATTCAAGGAGCACTTCAAATTCATTTTTGATTTTCTCAGGCTTGTTAAAAAACAGGCTTCACGATTTATAGTTCTTAACCAGCCAGTTATAATCATAATCCAGGCTGTCGAAAGCGTTTACTTCATATTCTTCCTGTTCAACAAAATAATATTTCATGCCTGCCTGTGCGCGGTGTTGCAGTAGTGTAGTGATATCCACCGAACCTTTACCAAATTCCACACTTTTCTTTTCAGCAACATTCATATCCTTCAGGTGCCACAGTGGAAAACGTCCGGGATATTTTGAAAAATAATCCAGCGGATTTTTACCGGCTGCGATAACCCATCCGAGGTCCATCTCCATATGAACCAGACCGGGATGTACCCGATTCAGTAATACATCATACAATACCTGGCCATCTACCGATTCAAATTCGGATTCATGGTTGTGGTATCCAAATAACAATCCGCTTTTTTTGCACTGTTCACCGGCTTGAGAAAACATATCGGCACTTTTCTGATAGTTCTCAATCGTTTGGCCCGGAAAAGGCAGCACGGAACAGATGATGTATTCCTGGCCTGCTTCTGCTGCCTCATCTATGGAACGCTGCCAGTTTTTGTCAATATGAGTATGACCGCTGCGAAGGTGCATACCCAGGTCTTTCATGATTTTCTTTATTTCCTTCGGCGTCAGTCCATAATAATTGCCTTTATCACTTTGGGCTGATTCAATTTCCTGGTAACCAATTTTTCCCAGCTTGATCAGCGTGCCGCTGGGATCGCCAAGCATTTCCTTTCTTACAGAATACAATTGTACGCCTACCTGTTTAAGCTGTGGGATTAAGTTTTTATTTTGCATGAATCCGGATAGGAGTAAACCACCAGTGCCGGCAAGTGCTGTTTCTCTTATGAAGTCCCGTCTTGATTTCATTATATGAATTTAAAGAATGAGTCTATTTCCGCTTGCTAATTTCCATTTATTACTGAATTGCTCACATAGGCAACCCGTTTACTGTCGGGCGACCAGGAAGGTGTATTAATGCTTCCCTGACCACCGTAGAAATAAGCGATCACTTTAGCCGGTCCACCACTGAAAGGCATTAACCGGATGTACACATGTTTATATGGGGGATGTATTCCTGGCTGCACTTCTTCTTTGAGGAAAGAGATAGAAACTATCCATTTGCCATCAGGAGAAATATGAGCGAACCAGTTGTTGAAATCGTCGTTGGTTACCTGTTCCTGTTCGCTCCCATCGGGTTTCATTCGCCAGATCTGCATCGACCCGGATCGTACGGAGTTGAAATAAATATATTTCCCGTCCGGAGTATATTCGGGACCATCATCCAAACCTTTGGTATTCGTGAGACGTGTTTCCGGTCCGCCTGCTGACGGAATTTTATAGACATCAAATTCACCGTTTCGTTCGCCGCAGAATACAAGTGTATTTCCATCGGGTGACCATCCATGCAGATAAGATGGTCCTTTGGGTGTAACCTGTTTCGGAACGCCCCCGGTAACAGGCACTGTGTAAATGATGGATCCGCCCAGACTTTTGACGTTGCTACTCAGACCCAGCCTGTTTCCATCGAAAGAAAGCACGTGATCGTTGTTATTGTTGGTGATGGTTCCTGTACTTATCGGGGAAACTGATTTTGCATCCAGATCAAACCGATAAATCAGGCCCTTGTAGTCGTTAAACACGAGAAAATTTCCGACAGGACTCCAGTTGGGCGCCTGAATGGAATAAGGCACCGTATAAATGACATCCTTTTTGCCGGAAGCCACTTCCAAAATTTCAAGATTACTACCAAGGGTCATGTCTGTCGTTTGGTCAGATATGCCTTTAAATGGAACGGTAAGCCGGACATTGCTGAACACGCCCGTTTCAACAATATCCGAGTTGTGAGAACCCACAAAAAGACCCAGATACACTTCTTCACCCAGATCAATATTATTGATCGTGTCGGATATAAAGGGCTCACCACAAACAGCGGCCCGCATTATATAAAGATTGCCGCGTCGTTCCAACTCAATAATGTTAGCCTTGGTGATTTTTGCTTTGATCTCCTCCGTTTGCGCTCCGGCCGTCCTTCGGAACTGAAGGGAGGTGAGTCCGTCTCCATGTTCAACGGTATTGACATGGGCAGAATTACCATCCAGGGTTTTCCTTGCCATAATACCCACTTTGCGGTGATAGCCTACCCAGTTTCCCAGAAACTCGGCCCGCGCCGATAAAATGAAATCACCCTTCACTTTTTTCCATACAAACTGAAACTCATCATGATCAGCCCAAACATTGTAACCGGCTCCGGAGATGATGTACTGACCCGTTTGGGGAACAAAGGTTGCAGAACCCGGTTTAACATTGGTACCAACATCTGCATGGTCCTCAAAAATTCCAACAGGATTTTGACCATACAGAACAACTGAGAAAAGGACTCCGGCCAGGGCAAGCAGCTGCTTCATGGAAATTGATTGATAATAGTGAATAAAATCGTGGATGGTGAAATTAAATTCGAATACAGGGAAGATACATTTTCCTGCCACTTCAATACTACATCAGCATAAAAAATAAACGATAACTGCCAAAAGAGGCTACATCATCACTACATCACGAAAAATTTCTAAACGGGGAAAATGACTGCTCAGCATCCCCATGGTCCGTACTGGCATTTTTGACGGGTATTACCCTTATTTTTGGTTTAGATTGATTGCACATGAAGCGGATGCCCATTATCTTCCTGGTCTGCTGCGCAGTTTTGGTAAAAGCGCAAAATCCCATTGGCATACCCGATATCATCAATTACTCTAATAACAATTACGGGGCGGGGACGGAAAACAGGGGCATTGTTGAAGACCAGAACGGTGTTATATATTTTGCCAACCTGGAAGGATTGCTGAGTTTTGATGGTTCCTCATGGAAACTGTATTCCCTTCCTAATAAATCCATCGTCCGTTCCATCCTTATGGGCAAGGACAACCGGATTTATGCAGGCGGACAGGATGATTTCGGCTATTTTTCTCCTGACCACAATGGTAAACTGAGTTTCACGTCCCTCAAATTTCTGTTGCCCAAAAAAGATTATTCGTTTAAGGAAATCTGGAATATCGTCTGTCTGGGCAATGACGTTTTTTTCCGATCCAAAGAGAAAATATTTCAGTACAATGGCTATTCCATAACAGTTTATCCAGCACCCAGTGAGTGGACATTTTTGGGTACAGGGAACAACTTCCTGATTGCCCAGGATGTGAAAACCGGCCTGATGAAGTTCAATAACGGATTGTGGACCAGTTATCTGGATCAGAGTCCGCTTCCCCGCGGTTATATTGTATCCTCGCTGTTTTCAATCGGCACCGACAGTTGTTTTCTGACCACAATCACATCTGGTTTTTACATATTGAATAGGGACAAACTGACCCCTTTCCGTTTTGCCGGAATGAATCCTTTAAAAAACCAGCGCATTCTGACAGCGATCCCCATAACACATGACTGGATTGCGGTAGGCACCAACCTGAATGGTTGTTATGTGATCAATAAAAAAGGTGAAGTGATCCAGAATCTATCCCGAAAGGAAGGATTACAACTTAATAATATACTGACCCTTTTTCTGGATAAGGACAACAATTTGTGGCTTGGGCTTGACGATGGCATTGATTTCATCGCATATAATAACGCGATCAAACATATTTATCCGGAAAAGCTAAATGAAGGCAAAGGATATACCTCCCTGATTTACCAGGATGCGCTTTATGTGGGTACTTCAAATGGATTCTATACCGTACCCCTAAAAGGAAAGACAGATCTCAGTTTCGTGGACGGCGACTTTACACCCCTTCCTTATACTAAGGGGTCTTCCTGGTGCCTGGCCAAAATGAATGGGGAGTTGTTGCTGGGCCATCATGATGGGGTATATGCATTACATGCAGGTCAACCCCTGCCTTTGAATTCAGGGGTGGAGTATCACTGTTTTATTCCTTTTTACAATGTGCTTCCTTCCAAGCTTGTTCTCGCTGGAAATGAATCGGGCCTGGATTTATTGGAATGGGAAAATAACCGGTTCGTTTCCAAAGGAAATATTCCGGGATTCAGCGAGTACTCCCAGTTTGTGGCAATTGATAATAATAATACCATCTGGGTTGGACATCCGTACAGGGGCGTCTATAAAATAGACCTGCATCCCGGCAAAGCTGCATCCGCCCGTTTATATAAGGAAGAACAGGGCCTGCCCTCTTCCGTAAAGAATCAGTTATTTAAAGTATTGAACCGGATTGTTGTGGCTACTGAAAAAGGTATTTACGAGTATGATTCGAAAACAGACCGCTTTGAGTTATCGGATTATTTCAAAGAGTTTTTTGGAATCCGTAATATCCGCTACCTGAAAGAAGATGCGTCTGGCAATATATGGTTTGTAGAAGACAAAAATCTGGGCGTGATTGATTTTTCCTGGAAAACACCCAAAATCATTTATTTCCCTGAATTGAACGGAAAAATGGTGAGTGGTTGGGAAAATGTGGATCCGTATAATAACGCCAATATCCTGGTAGGCTGCGAAAAAGGATTCTATCATATTAACTACGAGTTGTACAAAAAGAACCGGTATGGGCTCGATGTGATGATCCGATCCGTAAAAGCATTTGGGCATGGCGACAGTCTCCTGTTCGGCGGATATTTTGATCAGATCAACCAGCCCCTGATCCAGCCGGCGTCGGCTGTTCCCAGTGTAGGTAGCAATATGAACTCCCTGCACTTTGAATATTCTGCTCCGGTATATGCCCAGCAATCTAATGTCCAGTACAGTTATTTACTAAGTGGATTTGATCCATCCTGGTCAGCATGGTCGAAAAAATCCGAGAAGGAATATACAAACCTTCCACCAGGTAGTTATGAATTTCAGGTAAAGGCGAAAAACAATCTGGGTAATGAATCCTCCATTAAAATTTACCGGTTTGTCGTTATGCCACCCTGGTATCAGACCAACTGGGCATACCTGACCTATGCCCTGATCATCGGTTGCATGATTTATCTGATATTCCGCTGGCAGAAACAAATATTTCTGGAACAGCAGCAGAAATATGAGGAGGAGCAAAAGCGCCTCACTTACTTGCATGAACTGGAGTTGGATAAATCGGAAAAAGAAATTGTAAAACTCAGAAACGAAAAACTGGAGGCGGATATCGCCTTTAAAAACACCGAGCTGGCATCCACCGCCATGCATCTTGTTCAAAAAGGCGAATTACTTGGTAACATAAAGGAAGAAATGAGTCGCATAAAGAAAAATGCAAATGGTCATGCAGCGCCTGACGAATTCAAAAAGATTATGCGTATTCTCAGCGAGGAAAATAAAATGGACAAGGACTGGGAACAATTTGCCCAGCATTTCGACCACGTACATAGCGATTTTCTCAGCAACATCAAGAACGTCTACCCGGCACTGAGTCCGCACGAACTGAAACTTTGTGCTTATCTGCGGATGAATTTGTCCAGCAAGGAAATCGCACAGCTTGAAAGTATTTCAGTACGGGGTGTGGAAATCGGCAGGTACAGACTGAGGAAAAAATTAAAAATAAACACAGAAACCAACCTTTTTGATTTCCTGCTGAATTTTTCCTCTCATGAACAAAAACAGAAGAACTAATTGACAATTGTTAACGCCTTTAGTTCTATCAGCTATATTATTTGTCAGCTGAATATTTAAGCTCAACTATTAATCAGCAAGCTGTATATCTGCGTTAACAATTAACAATTGACAATTAACAATTAAACCAAATTGGTCTTAATAAAATTGTAACTATGCGTAATGCTGTCGAATGGTGAGCCCGGGCATTTATCCTGTTCGACGAAAAAGAACTTCATGCCTGCCTGGTCCTTATGCTGGAAGATGGTTTTAAAATCGATGATACCGCTACCGACTTCTGCAAAACTCTGATCCGCTTCCTTGGACATGTCTTTTACATGCCAGAGTGGAAATCTTCCGGGATGTTTCTGAAACAGGGCCAACGGATCCTGACCAGCTTTTTTGATCCAGTACAGGTCAACTTCCATTTTCACCAGATCCTTGTCTGTTTTTTCCAGCAGTATGTCGTAGGGGAATACGCCATCCTGATTTTGAAATTCAAAGTCGTGGTTATGATAACAGAACTGGATTCCCGATTTTTTGCAGGTCTCTGCCGCTTTATTAAATATTTCAGCCAGCTTTTTATAGTGATCCAGGTCGCCACGTTCCTGGCCTGACAAATACGCACATACCATGTATTTTAATCCAACGGTTGACGCGTCGTCAACTGCTTTCTGCCAGTCGTGCAAAATGGTTCCCTGCACCGGAGCGCCCTTCTCCATTTCTTCTCCCAGCCTGTAATGACCACTGTTGGCAACTAAACCATTTTCAGCCAGCACTTTTTTGTACGTCGCCGCATCCATGCCATAAAATTTTTCCGATCCGGTATAGGTTGCATTTTCAATTGAATTATAACCGATCTGGGCCACTTTAGCCAGTGTTCCCATCGGATCCTTGGACATAGCATCCCGAACGGTGTATAATTGAAGGCCGATAACCGGGGAGGCACTCAAAACCTGCAGAGGACCTTTTACAAAAACTGCGGCTGTCAGAGCAGAGGCTGACTGTATAAAAACTCTACGTGAAGTCATAAAATGAATTTAAACTGAGCAATCGTTTTTTGCTTTATAAATGTAGGATCTTTAAAACAATTTTCATTTTTTAAACTACTTCTGTACTACATCAGGAGAACAAATAGATTTCCTTTTCGGGACGCGGCTACGTCATCACTACTACAAACTGACTAAAATTTCGGTATAGGCATCCCGTTTTTCCAAAAAATATTACCTTTTGATCACTAAGTCATATTGAAAATCAAATTATTTAATAATGAAAGCCTGTCTGTTTCTTGTTTTGAACCTGGTACTATTTTCTGCGATGGGAACTGATCGATTGAATTACGCCTCAAGGAGATCCGCCGGTGATCACCCCAGCTTGCCCATTGGTTCTCCTGCACCGCCATTTTCCCTGCCCGCGACTGATGGCAAAACCTATTCACTTGCCTCATTCAGCAAAGCCGAGGTTTTGGTCATTGTATTTACATGCAACCACTGCCCCACAGCCCAGGCTTATGAAGACCGGATTATCCGGTTAACCAGCGATTACAGTCCCAAAAACGTAGCAGTAGTAGCCATTATGCCCAACGACCCGGCTTCGATAAACCTGGACGAACTGGGATATACGGACATGGGTGATTCCTTTGAAGAAATGAAACTCAGGGCCAAAGAAAAAAAATTCAATTTCCCATATCTCTACGATGGGGAAAATGAAAAAGTGTCGCTGGCCTACGGCCCCATAGCAACGCCTCATGTTTATATTTTTGATAAGAACCGAATCCTACGTTACAGTGGCAGAATCGATGATATGGAAAAACCAACGAAAACACCCACCGAACAAAATGCAAGAAAAGCAATCGACGAATTGTTGGCCGGTCAACCCGTTTCAGTACCCACAACCAAAGTGTTCGGTTGCAGCATCAAGTGGGCCGAAAAGAGCCAATGGATCGATAAGGCAAAAATAACCTGGGCCAATGAACCGGTAACTTTGGATACGATTGGTGAAGCGGGTATACAAAACCTCGTGCAAAATCATTCAGATAAACTACGCCTGATCAACGTCTGGGCTACCTGGTGCGGTCCGTGTGTCGTGGAGTTCCCTGAATTCATTACGATGAACCGCATGTACCGCAAACGGGATTTCGAATTCATCAGCATCAGTGCCGATGAGCCAGCTAAACAAAACAAAGCCCTGCAATTCCTGCAAAAACAGGAGGCTTCGTCTAAAAATTATATTTTCAGTGGGGACAATAAATACAAACTCATAGAAGCCATCGATCCGAAATGGCCTGGTGCTCTGCCTTATACCCTGCTGGTGGAACCGGGTGGAAAAATTGTATTTGCCAGGGAAGGCGCAATAGATCCGGCAGAATTAAAAAAAGCCATTGTAGAGGATCAGTACATAGGGCGATACTATTAACTAACTGACAATTAACAGTTACCAGAAAACCGTGTACAACCCGGCGAGGATGCCGACAATTATCACCGATCCCAGAATAAATGAAGGTGACACGATAAAATCTTTTTTATTTACAACGATAGTGTGTGAAGCCTGATCGGCAGATGGTTTGGATAAGCTCACCCCGATCATCATGGCCACTATGATAAGAAAAGTGATGGACATGCGGTCGAGGAACGGAAAATCCGGAAAAGCACCGTTGGTCCATACTGGAAGAAATTTAAGGATTGCTGAAACAGGGATCGTCAGCAGCGTTCCGGTCAATGCTGCGGCTGCTGTAGTACGCTTCCAGAAAAATCCGAGCAGGAATATTGCCAAGACACCCGGCTGAATGAATCCTACATATTCCTGGATAAACTGATACGCCTGATCCAGGGTTTTTAATGACGGCGCAATCAGGGCAGCAATGCCCATGGCCAGAATTACCACCCATTTCCCGATACCGACCAGCTGTTTTTCCGTTGCATTTTTATTGAAAAATTTTTTATATATGTCAAGAGAAAAGATTGTTGATATGCTATTTGCCTTTCCTGCAAGAGAGGCAACAACGGCCGCCGTAAGTGCAGCAAAAGCAACACCTTTGAGCCCGGGCGGTAACAGGTTCATCAATGTGGGATAAGCATGATCTGGTTTTATAATCCCATCCGACATCATTTCATGCTGAAACATTCCGTTTTTGTGCAGAACAAACATGGTTATGCCGGGAAGTACAACGATTACCGGTACGATCAGCTTCAAAAATCCAGCGAAAAGAATCCCGTTACGAGCAGTCTTCAGGTTGGCACCGAGCGCCCGTTGAATAATATATTGATTGCATCCCCAGTATGCCAGATTATTAATCAACATGCCGCCGACAATAACAGAGGTACCCGGAAGATCCTTATAGTACGGATCGCCTTTGTGGAAGATCATATGAAAATGTTCCGGGGCTTCCTTTCGCAGGATGGACAATCCCTTCAGCAAATTGGTTCCGAATCCAAAATGTTCAGAAAGTAATGTGAGTGCCAGATAAGTCGTAACCAGTCCACCGACGATCAGCACCAGCACCTGAATAACATCTGTATACCCGATCACTTTCATGCCGCCAAGGGTTACAATAACGGCGAATATGGCGAGTCCGGCTACACTCCAACCAAAAGAAATATCTGAGATGGAAGTAATAGCGAGGGCACCCAGGTAAATGATTGATGTAAGGTTCACAAAAACATAGGCAAGCAGCCAAATAACAGCCATCACGGTTCCAACCAGTTCACTATAACGCCGTGTCAGGAACTGGGGCATGGTAACAATTTTATTCCGCAGATAGATAGGCAGTATAAATACTGCTACAATTATCAGGGTGGCTGCGGACATCCATTCGTAAGTTGATATGGCGAGGCCCAGGGCATAACCGGAACCCGACATACCGATAAAATGTTCTGCGGAAATATTGGAAGCGATCAGTGAAGCGCCAATGGCCCACCAGGTTAGTGAGCCTTCCGCGAGGAAAAAATCCTTTGAATCCGAAACGGTCGATTTTTTCTTATGATATACATAGTAACCGTATGCAGATACAACTATAAAATAGACAAAAAAAACAATGTAGTCCGCTCGCTGTAATGTATGCACGGGGATGGTTCTCCGGTTTCTTTTCGGTGAGCAGATTAAAATTTAAGGGTAGAAGGAAGGTATTTATTCACAAGTGCTTCGTAATAGGGCTTGATTTTGTTCCAGTCCGGCACCACCGGATTTTTTGAATAGAGATCATAGGGGTTAAACAATTTTACCCATTTGAGCATTTCCCGGTCATGATCGTCGAGCAGGTATTCATAAGCCCCTTCCCGGTGCCAGGCATAAAAGGAATGATAACGAAGCATATATAAGCCGGGTTCAGGCAATGAGTTCTTCATCATCTGGTACACGTATTCATCATGACCCCAGGACATGTTTACATTTCGCAATCCACAATTTTGTGTGTACACGCCAAGTATTGAATTCAGTGCAGGATTTGTACTATCCGGGTTATAGGCAAAGAATTCCGGGTAAACAATCTTATCAGAATGTGCGCAGCCAACCGGGAAGGTATCTCCGACCACGGCCCACTGGGGTTCTCCAAACAGGCAGAGCACTTTTCCCATATCATGCATCAGGCCGACAAGTACCATCCAGTCCGGATGGCCGTCTGCCCGGATCGCTTCAGCCGTCTGCAGCAGGTGTTGAAACTGATCCAGGTCAGTATCCGGATCTGAATCGTCTACCAGTTGATTCAGGAATTGGAATGCGTCCCAAACGGGCATTTCCTTTTTGCTGAATTGCAGAAACTCATGTCTTTTAGATTGTACGAATTCATTGGTCTGGTATGTATGGTTCAACCTGTAGAATTCACGAACGGTGTCGCGGGCAGGCTCTTCGTAGTTCCGGTATGCTTCTTTTGCCTTGGAGACGGGTTCTTGTTCAGGATATCTTTTCAAGACGTCTTCTTCCCATTCATCCAGGCTGGCCAGGGGTGCTATCTCGGTCTTCGTAAACGTTTTCTGATTTGACATGGCTGGCAATTTATTGAATTTACGAAAACTTCCATTTTTGTCAAATAAAAATTCACCGGACAGCCAAAGAATAATAATTTTATTATCCATTCAAAACCAACTATATGAAAAAGATAATCGGTTGTTTTTTGTTTTCCTCCTTCCTGATCACTCATGCGCAAAAACATAAACTGGTCCAGATATGGTCGACCGATGCCGTTGTGGCAACGCCGGAATCGGTTTTACCCGATCCTAAAAACAATCTGCTTTATGTTTCGCTGATCGACGGCGGGCCCTGGGATGCAGATGGCAAGGGCGGTATTGGCCATATGAGCAATAAGGGAACTGATTACGATTCAAACTGGATAACCGGACTGAATGCTCCTAAGGGCCTGGGTATGTACAAAGACAGGATGTACGCCGCTGACATTTCAGATGTGATCGTAGTAAATATCCCTAATGGTAAACTTCTTAAGAAAATACCTGTGGAAGGGGCTACCGGGCTCAACGATATCACCGTTTCCGACAGGGGAACAGTATATGTTTCCGATTCAAAAACCAGCAGGGTTTGGAAAATCGATGATGACAAACCTGTCCTGTATTTGGAAAATATTACAGGGGCCAACGGACTGAAATGCGTAAAAGACGAACTCTATTTTGCCAAAGGATCTGCGCTCATGAAGGCTGATGATAAAAAAAATATTACCCGGCTGGCGGATGTAGGTCAGGCCATTGATGGTATTGAACCCATTGGTAATGGAGATTTTCTCGTCACTTCCTGGAGTGGTTATATTTTTTATGTCTATGCCGATGGAAAGACTGAATTATTGCTGGATACCCATGAACAAAAAAAGAATACCGCGGATATCGGGTACGACCCTGCAAAAAAGATCGTGTATGTGCCCACTTTTTTTGACCGCCGGATCGTGGCTTATCAGTTGAGTGAAGTGAAATGATGGTTGACGGATGACGGTTGACCGTTGACCGTTGACGGATAAAGCCTTTTTTATTTTTTAGGTTTTACTTTTTTTGGTACAGTATTTTCCTGATTCAGTACGGAAGCCGGAAACTCGCTGGTATATACGACACCGTGTTTAAGACGGCCTTTACCATTTTTCTTTGTCCAGATCTGTGGTATGATATAGTGACGGCCACCCGTTTGGGAGGCATTGATTTCTTCCTGATAATAATATACACTAAACCGGAGATCTGACCCGCGGCCGAATGAATCCCCGCCAACAAGTCCGATGGGCTGTCCAGCCTTTACGACTTGTCCCGGCTTGACCAATGCACTGTTTTTTTTCAGAATTCCATAACGGGCAAATGAACAATCTGCCTGTACGATCTCGACATAATTCTCGGTGCTCACATTGATTTGTCCTGCGTCATTCGCGCCATTCTGATCATGGATTTCGGTTACAACGCCTTTTCTTGCTGCAAATATGGTATCGCCCGATTTCATTTTCAACCGGAGCACATACCAGGAAACCGAGTCCCTGCTTTTATCCGTTGAACTATTAACGGTTTTGCTTTTAGTCGTATCCGGTAATTTGTCAGGCGACATTTCATAGCTCTGTGCTTGCGTTCCCGGCGATATGGGTAGCAGGTAGGTGAAATCTGCATTCACTACCGGACGCATACAGCCCTTCTGGTTTTTGGCGCTGTAGTTAAACTGGGTGGGCAGTTGCGGATCAATAGCAGAAATCGCGAAAAGTTTGGTATATCCCGGTTTCACTTCTCCGTGAAAAGGCAGTGTCCGATCACATTGGAGATTTTTGAGGGTAGTAAATCCGAGATCGAGGATATAATTACAATATGCATAATTAATACAGGAAAAAACAGTTGCTCCATTAGCATCCGCTTCATACTTTATTTCTATTATTCTTTGGGCAAACGATGCGGAACCGGTAACCATGAATACCAGGTAAAACAGCCAGGTTCTGCATCTGTATAAAATGAAATGGGCCATGAATTTAAAAGTGATTTTCAAGTACTAATTTCTGACCTGGATTTTCCATGCCTGTTTTTTACCCGTCGAATTTACAGCAATTAAGAAATAGGTGCCGGTAACAATATTGGGTGGAATCTGAACCAGGACCCTGGTTAAACCGGCAGTAGGATACGTTCCGGAGGAAAGCTGGTGACCAAGAGGATCAATGAGCTCAATCAGGATGGGTTGATCGTTAGTAAAATTCGGATTATTCTCGAGGTACACGCTGTGCCTGGCTGGGTTTGGATAAAGTTTGATAACGGCCAGGCTGAAATTCAACAGCACCATATTGGAATAGGTAAAGTGCCCCTGTTTATCAACCATCCTCAACCGATAATAATTTGCACCTTCAGCCGGATACTGGTCCTGGAATTCATAGTCCAGTGAAACCTGTGAATCGCCCTTTCCCGGTACGCTACCTATGGAATCGAAATCTGTTGTTGGTGTGCTACGTTCAATAACAAAATGATCAAAATTCAATTCTTTGGCGGTAGTCCAGTTGAGCTGCGCATATTTGTTGTTGATATTTTTACCAGTAAAATCAGTCAGCTGGATTGAAAGGGTATCCTGTTTGCCGATCAGGGAAATATGATCGACCACCGCAGTTCCTAAAGTTGAGTTGTTATGTGCCGTATATGCCAGGCCAACATAAGGATGAATGCCCAGGGCCAGGGTAAGGGTATCCACAACATTCCACGAGATCCCATCAAAAGATATATAACCCGTATAAAAGTTTCCGTTGCTGGTGAGCCTGACCCAATATGGCGCCTGGACGCCTCCCTGACTCGTATTGTAGCTGAGATCATTCATAACAAGCCTGTTCTGAAATGCAGCTCCGTTTCCAGGAGTGATTGCCATAAAGACATGGGGTGATCCGGGATCCAGGCTTGCCCGGAACATGACGCCGCATTTCGCCCAGGCATCGGTGTTGCCGGATATAGAAACCACTCTGGCCGTTATATCCAAACTGTTTCCCGAAACAGGCTGGAACATGCTGTGAAACGCATCTGCAGCATTCCATATATCATCGCCGGATGCAGTAATGGTGTACGTACCCGTGTTATAACAAACATTCCCGGGTGCATATACGTAACCGATATCCATGCTGTTCCAGGGTGCCGGCAGGGGATTCGGGCAAGTGTTGGCAGAGGGTGCATTGACGCCATAAACCAGCAGGTTGTTGGAAAAAGTAGCGAGGTACACTTTGCCATTTGCAATGGTAGGTGGAACGAATTTGGCAAATTTACCTACTGCATCACGGCTGCCATTTGCATTGGTATTCCATAATTCACGACTTACATCGGTAGCGTCGAAAGCCTGCAATATGCCCGGAACAACAGCCTGATTGGCATCCCCATTAATCGGATGTGATGCCCAAAGAATACCAGTGCCGGGGGTTTTGCCATTTGAAGACACCGAAAGCATGGCCCCGGGCATACCCTGAGGCAATAAAGTATTACCAACGATTTTATTAAGGGTGTCAAAAATCATGGCGGATCGCTGAAAGGGAAACTGTTTAAGCAAACCGTCTTCCGCCCATGCATATACAAATTCATTGCTCTTATCGTCCTTGAAATAAGCCGGAGAGCCATGGATATGTTTATCCCCGTTGTAATGTGCGTTAACATCGAGCATTTGCAACACATTACTATTGTCGGCAACGGTTCCACCCATATGCGTGTTGTCAATCAGGTACAAATAACCTTCTTTACTTCCGGAAAGTGAGAGATGGGTATTGGGTACTAACAAAACACCATCCACACCATAATCCAGATCATACTGATTGAGATAGTCGTAATCACCCGGGGTGAAAAAATCAACGACTTTTAATTTCCCCGACGCAGTTGATAATTTTAATAAACTCTCTCCCCTGTTTGTGGTATCATTCGGCTGGCCTGAACTACCCACCGTACCATTTCCGGTTGTGACATAAATGTAGCCATCATCGTCTACCGCCGGCGCCTGTCCACTCATCCAGATTCCTGCCAGTCCGCCGTTAGGGCAATCGTTATATACATATTTCTGGGTCAGGTTCGCTGCATCATAACCAATGATCCATCCATGATATGGCGACCAGTCACAATGGGAAGACCAGGAGACATATACTACTCCCTGGTAAAGCAATAATGCAGGACGCTGATTTTGCGTTTGCTGGTTAAATGTAATGGTTGTCCCATTACTGCCATCCCCTGTACCGTTAACCACAGCCGTGATGTATTTGGGAGGAAACTTGTCCGCCCCGGTGATCAGATCCAGCACGTGCAGGTATTGCACAAAAGTATAAGGTGCCACACGGGTTACACTGCGCGAAACCACATAAATTGTTCCGGTCAATGTGTCAATAACGGGCGTGCCGACGATACCCATATTTCCGCTGAAATCGTTGTAGTAGCCGCTGCAGGCACCCGTCATATCAGAATTCTTGATCGGCCTGTAGGAATTTGCATTGCCTGGGTTGTAGGTAAGATTACTTTGCCAATATGGATTCATTGTGGCAGAGTCATCCGCATCAAAAGCATATACACTGTTGTTAACTGTAGCTACAATAACGATATTGTGAATGCCACCCCCTATATTTACCTGGTTAACGATCAGGGGTTGACAATATATCTGATCGTCGACTGTCCGGGAAAATATCTTTCCGAAACTGCCCCCACTTACATTGGCCTGGGTTAACTGTTTTTCTGCTGAATTCCATCCCGTTCTCTTCAAGTCGTTGTGCTGGGTGACCACCTGCTGCGCCTTCAGCGGTAAATTGCTGATCATCAGAATTAACCCGAAAGAAATGAAGTAAAAAAAAGGCAGGGAGCGCCTTGGGACGGTAAGCAGCATTCGCTTTTTGTTTTGGAAGAAAGCTAAAAATATCATTTTATTTTGATTTCGCCTACCCGGTGGCTAACGGCATGACTTGTGGTAGTTCTTCATAATTTCCTAACACTGGCTTCATACTGGCATCATATCAGAAGATTAGTTTTATGGGGTAATTCGACTTTTACAACATGACCGACCAAATGAAACAGATCGCTCATTTTTTTACCCGATTTAGCATCCGGCTCTTCCTGGCCGGGATTGCTATTTTTTATCCGTCGTTGAGATCATTTAAAATCCATTAATGGATTTTATTAACAGATACCACGGATGAAAATCTTATACGCTATTCAGGGAACTGGTAATGGCCATCTCAGCCGTGCCCGGGAGATCATTCCATTTCTTCAACAAAAAGGAGAACTCGACCTGCTCATCAGCGGAACCCAGGCAGATGTCGTACTCCCTTATACTGTCAAATACCGGTTTAAAGGTCTTTGTTTTGTTTTCGGGAAAAAAGGGGGTATCGATGTTATGGCCACTTACCGGAAAGGGAATCTGAAAAGGTTGTTTGACGAGGTCAGAAGTCTTCCTGTCGAAAACTACGACCTCGTGATCAGCGATTTCGAACCGGTGAGTGCCTGGGCTTGCAAGAGGAAACACAAACACTGCGTTGGACTAAGCCACCAGGCCGCCGTGATTCATAAAAATGCTCCAAAACCATCGAAAAAAGACCTGATCGGAAAGGCCATTCTTCTCCATTATGCACCGGTATCCAGGGCCTACGGTTTTCATTTTGCGGAATATGGTGAGGATATTTTTACACCGGTGATTAGAAGTGAGGTCAGGAAATACAAGCCGGAAACACAATCACATTATACCGTTTATCTTCCCGCATATTCTGATAAAAGAATTATCCGGATCCTCTCTTCATTAAAAAATATTGAATGGCAGGTATTCAGCAAGCATAGTCGGAAAACCTATCGGGACGGCAACATATTTATCCGGCCAATTGAAAATGATGCGTTCATTGAGAGTATGGTTAATTGCACCGGAATTCTCTGCGGTGCTGGTTTTGAAACACCGGCAGAAGCCCTGTTCCTTCAAAAAAAACTTCTGGTAATACCAATGAAAGGCCAGTACGAACAACAGTGCAATGCAGCCGCGCTGGCCATGATGCATGTCCCTGTATTGAAATCGCTCAAGGAAAAACACCTGGATAAACTAAAATCATGGACTCGGGAAAAGCAGTCCATTCCTGTTTTTTACCCTGACAAAACAGAAGATATTCTCAACATGGTTATCCGGGAAAATTCACATTCGACGATTGTCACCACCCAGGTTCCGGGTAATGCCGTTCATTCAGTAAAGAAGCTAAAAGAAAAAAGCCTGAAACGCATTTTAAAACAATCGGGCAACTGATATGCCGTTCAACTGTACAGCTTTCGGCGAAGATTTCCAATGGGGCGTTTCCACAGCTGCATATCAGATTGAGGGCGGGCACGACGCCGATGGTAAAGGTTTTTCGATCTGGGACGAGTTTAGCAGGAAAAAGAGAAAAATCAGGGGTGGCCATCACGGAAATATAACCTGCGATTTCTATAACCGTTATGATCAGGATATCCGCCTCCTCAGTGAATTGAATATTCCGAATTATCGTTTTTCCATTTCCTGGAGCAGAATATTTCCCCTGGGTACCGGTGCAGTCAATCAAAAGGGCGTCGATTTTTACAACCTGATTATTGATACCCTCATCAGCCGCGGCATTGAACCATGGATCACGTTATATCATTGGGATCTGCCGGCTGCACTCGAACATAAAGGCGGATGGACAAACCGGGAGATTCTGTATTGGTTCAGTGACTATGCTGCATTCTGCGTAAAGCAATTCGGCGACCGGGTTAAGAACTGGATGATTTTGAATGAGCCGATGGTATTTACTGGTGCAGGATATTTTTTAGGCATTCATGCGCCGGGAAGAAAAGGTTTGGACCATTTCCTGGCTGCTGTTCACCATGCAGCCCTCTGCCAGGCGGAAGGCGGAAGGATTATAAAAAGTCTGCAGAGCCAGTCAAAAGTCGGTACCACTTTTTCTTATTCCCCTGTGGGACCATGGCGGGAAAATAAGCGGGACCGAACGGCAACACTAAAAACGGATACCCTGCTGAACCGTGTATTCATAGAACCTTTGCTGGGTATGGGATACCCTGTAAAGGATCTGAAGATATTACAGGGTCTGGAAAAATATTATAAGGATGGGGACAGCAGGAGGCTGGTTTTCGACATAGACTTTGCGGGTCTTCAGAATTATACCCGGGAAATCGTCAGGCATTCTTTTATTATGCCCTTTATTCATGCTAAGGCGGTAAAGGCCAGTAAAAGAAACGTGGAATACACAGAGATGGACTGGGAAGTATATCCACCTTCTATTTTTGAAGCCATCATGCGCCTGAACCAATACAAGAATTTGAAAGAAATCATCGTGACGGAAAACGGAGCTGCGTTTAAAGACGATCGCGCCCAGGGCGTCATTCACGATCCAAGGCGATTGGGTTATCTAAAGGATCATATCGCTCAGGTTTTATTGGCCAGGCAGGCCGGAGCACGGGTAAACGGCTACTTCGTGTGGACGCTGCTCGATAATTTTGAATGGGCAGAAGGGTATACACCGAAATTCGGATTGGTGCATGTGAATTTTGAAACCCAGGAGAGAATTATAAAATCATCAGGTAAATGGTATGCTGATTTTCTCTGGCGGGAGGATTCAGCGGATATCTTTTAGTCCGACCATCTTATTTTTATCCTGGTCCCAGATTTTCAAACGCAGACAGGCCACTACCTCTTTTATTCTGAGCGATGTACGTTTGCAATGTTGCAACTCTTTAAATTGTTTCATTACTTCCGGAAGACGGTAAAATGGGATTTTTGAATTCAGGTGATGAATATGATGATACCCGATATTGCCGGTAAGCCAGGCCATTACGGGATTCATTTCCATATAACTGGAAGATTCCATAGCAGCCTTTTCATAAGCCCAATCGTTATTTTCCGAAAACGTAACCCCCGGGAAATTATGCTGGGCATAGAACAGGTAAGCTCCCATGGCAAAAGCGATTACAAAAGGCAGGAAAAATAAGAGAAACCAGATCTGCCAACCCAAAAATATAAATAACAGAACCGACAGGACTATATGCAGAATCAGGGCGATGAGTGAATCATAGTGTTTGCGCGGACTGCTTACAAAAGAGGCAATGCACATGCCAAAAATGAACATGGAAAAATACCCCAGCGCGATCGTAACAGGATGCCGTATTGCCAGGTATTCGAATTTCTGACGGCTGCTCATCTCTTCAAATTTTTTTTTCGTGACAATGGGATAAGAGCCGATACTCGCACTGAATAATTTGGAGTTGTGATTATGATGATGATCGTGAGAGCGCTTCCAAATACTTGTCGGTGAAAGAATAAAATATCCGAATGCAGTCATAATCCATTTCGCCGGTTTCGAATGGGTGAGGATAGAATGATGCTGGTGATCGTGATAGATGATAAAAGAACGAACCAGCAACAGGCCCGTAAGCACACTGAAAAATAAACGGGCTGCAAAAAAAGGAATCAGTATGACGGCTGTAAAAGTCAGAGCAAGAAAAAACAAAGTGGATATCATGTAGATCCAGCTCTTACTTCTGATTTCTTTTGCAAAAGGTTTTGTGGCTAAAATGAGGTCCTTACCCGAAAGCATGGCTATACTTTTAATTTTGAGGTCGTTCGTGTTTCCATCTCCGGTGGGTCCATAACCAATTCTCTGGTTGACTCCGGATATCAGCTTCCAGCCTTCTGGTATGTATTTCGGTAATCGTCCCGCTTTTCTGAATGATCGAAGGTAGCTCAATTCTCTCAGCAAACACCCTGTAATACCCTCTTTTAACTCTTCGAATAGTAATATATACGATCGGATAATGAATTTTTAACGCGATCTTTTCAATTCCAATAAAAACCGGTGTGTCCTGGTTTAAAAATTCCATCCAATACGCATTTGAAGGCAGCGGAGACTGATCTGCAATAAAAGCGGTTGCCGTTAAAGAATTTCTGTTCTTCAGCATTTCCCGCAGGGTATCTTTCATTGGAATCAGTCGCGTTCCAAAACGTGTGCGCATCCGGTAAACCAAGTCGTTAAAATATTTATTAGACAGCGGATGATAAATTACATATAACTGATGTTTGCAACAGATACTAAATGTATTGCCTCCCCATTCCCAATTTCCAAAATGCCCCATCACCACCATAAAACTCTGATTCTCTCTTGCCAGCTGCTCAAAAATTGCCGTGGTTCCCGGTTCAAACCTGCAATGCTTCACCATGTTTTCCCTGGAGATGGTCAGCGTTTTAAAAGTTTCTAAGAAAAGATCACAGAAATAACGGTAAAAGCGTTTTTCTATTTCCCGTATCTCCTTTTCCGTCTTTTCAGGAAATGAATAGACCAAATTTTGCGAAACGACTTTGCGCCGGTAACCTAACACATGATAAAGGAGAATATAGATCAAATATGAAAAAAAGTACAGCAGGGGAAAGGGCAAGAGGGCAAGCAGATAAATAAAGGGCAGGGTGAGCCAATAAAAAAAGGCTGACAAAATATTTTTCACAGCGAAAAAGCCAAAGATATGGCAATATTTCATAGTAGATTGCGTTATCATTAGTTATGATTTACCCAATGAGCGGCAGACTCTGTAGACTTTTCACGCTGATTTTCTTGATTCAGATCATTTGTAGTTGCAACAAAAGCAATCCGCTGGTTACCGGCACACCTGCCGATTATTACCCCATGCACGTTGGGAATTACATTATTTACCGGATGGACTCATTAAAATTTGTCAATGTCGGATCCGCAGACACCGTGATCAGTTACCTGGCGAAAGAAGTGGTGGAAGACAGTATTACTGACAACCTGGGACAACCCAGTTTCCGTGTTGTACGTTATCTGAGTGATACAACGGGTACTTCAGAGTGGACGCCCTCGATCGCTTATATGGTCACACCGCTCAAAGGTTCTGTGGAAGTAGTGGAAAACAACCTGCGTTTTATCAAAATGGTCACACCCGTTCAGGACTGGATTACCTGGCTCGGAAATGCCTATCTGGATACCAAGTCCGACACCTCTTCTATTGCTTATATGGATGGATGGAATTACACCTATGCCAATACCGGTCAACCGTTTGATGTCCTCGCAGGAACGATTCCCGTAACAGTAACCGTTAATGAAGCCGATGCGGTAACTGGTTCTGCAAATGGCTCATTTACGCAGACTGTTTATAGTGCGGAAGTGTACGGAAAAAATATCGGGCCTATTTATAAAAAGTTCCTGTACACGGCATATCAGTCACCCAATGTGGATTTTCCTTCCGGAGTAACCATCGGATACGGACTGACTTTTAATATGGTATCCCATAATTAATGCATCGGCGATTCATTTTTATTCTGCTACTTTTTTTCTTTCAGCAGGTTTCTGCCCAGGAATATAAATTTCTTGTCCGGTTCAGGGATAAAAAGAATAATGGATTCAGTCTTTCAGATCCATCCTCTTTTCTTTCCGCCAAATCCATCCTGCGTCGTCAGAGGCAAAATATTCCGATCGATTCGTCAGACCTTCCGGTATCGGCGACTTATGTTGACAGTCTCTCGTCGATAACTTCCGTAAAAGTTTTAAACAGATCCAGGTGGTTCAATCTTATCCTGATTTCTGTTTCGGATACATCAGTAATGCAAAGTGTTCGTGCACTTTCATTCGTTCAATCATCAGAACCTGTAAACAACCGTCAATTAAGAAAAATAAGAGACAGAATTTCCGTCAACCAGATCAGTACTGTTTCAAGCCGGGCGTTCTCTGAATATATCAGGTCCTTTTCCGGAAACATTTCAGCAACTGACTATGGAGCCGCTTTTACACAGATCCATATACACCATGGAGACTATCTGCATAACCAGGGTTTCCAGGGAGAAGGGATGACGATTGCGATATTGGATGATGGCTTCAACAACTATCTGAATAACCCTGCATTTGATAGTTTACGTGTGCATAACCGGATCCTGGGCAGCTACGATTTTGTACATCAGAAAATCAGTGTAAATGAAGACGAACATCACGGAGCCTGGTGTTTTTCTATTATGGCCTCCAATTTACCAGGTACCCTGATCGGTTCGGCGCCTTCCGCCAGTTATTGGTTATTTAAAACCGAAGATGATAGTTCCGAATCACCGGTCGAGGAACAAAACTGGGTTGCAGCTGCGGAGTTTGCTGACAGTGTTGGAGCTGACCTGATCACCACTTCCCTTGGTTACGGATATTTCGACGACTCCGCATACGATCTGACCTATGCAGCGCGAAACGGTCGCACAGCCCTGGTGAGCCGGGCAGCAAATCTGGCCGTTGCAAAAGGCATGATCGTAACAGCCAGTGCGGGAAACTCAGGTTTTGAAACGGACGATAAAAAATATGTGTCCTGCCCTGCCGAAGGAGACAGTGTATACGCTGCAGGAGCGGTGGATATTAACGGACTTATCGCTGGTTTTTCCAGCTGGGGGCCCAATGGATCGGGCCAGGTAAAACCCGATGGTGTTTCCGTTGGTTCAGGCACTTCGTTCATTGGTATTGATGGAAACCTGTATTCCGGTGGCGGCACTTCATTTTCGAATCCAAATCTTGCCGGATTGATCATTTGTCTTTGGGAAGCATTTCCGGAATACAATCCGCATGATATCCTTTCTGCCGTACGTGCATCCAGTGATCAGTTTAAAAATCCGGACGATCGTTATGGTTATGGTTTGCCGGATTTTGAAAAAGCATACCAGCTTCTTTTACTGAAAAGGAATTCCGCGTTGAATCCTCCGACAGTTTCCGACTGGATACATGTTTTCCCTGTTCCTTTCCAGGACCGGATTTATATTTACGTTCTGCCCTCTGTTACAGGGACGGCTACCCTGCAACTGCTGGACGTTTCAGGCAAATTAATTCAGGAAATCTCAACATCGGTCAGCTCAGGTCAGTTACAATTGGTTTATTTTGTTACAGGTCGATTGCTGCCGAATGGTGCTTATTACATTCGGTATCATGACCAGCAGCAAACGAAGACTTTGAAACTACTTAAAAAATAGTTGATAACGCTATTCTGTTATTTCATCCTGGCACCTACCATTTCCATTATGGTTTTACCCGATTGAACGGAACGATGCTCCGTGATTTTACCAGCATCATTAAAAGTAAACAGATCAACATCTTTCACTTTAAAGGACTTACCGGTGGGTTTCATACCCATTAGCGGATTTTTAAATGTTCCGGTATAATCTGCAAAAACAGCCACATGATTTCCGTCTCCGATCACGAGGAAATTTTCACCCTTATAATCCGGGAAGGCAGCCATGAATCCTTTCACCATAGACTTAATCGAATCCAGCCCCTTCACGGGTGCCATCATGCCATCGCCGTAATCAACTGCATCCGGAGTAACGTCTTTAAATGCTTCATCCATCTTGCCGGTACTGAAGGCCTGGACACTGGCTAGGGCGGTAGACTTATTCTTTTCAAGCACACTGTCTTTGGCGGCACTCGCAGCCATGAGGGAATCCATGGAATTCGCGTTTGGGGCAGCGCTGTTGTTATTACAGGAAACAATGACAACAGCAACACCAATATAAACCAGTAACTGTTTCATATCATTCTGTTTTATTTTTTGAGATTACTAAAAGGTAAAGAAAATTTAAAATATGACCAGATTCCCTTTTGATATTTTGGAGTAACAATTTGATATTCTACTATTTATGGGTTATCCGTTCGTAACATTCCGGATGATACTCTGGTTTTTTCTATCTTTGCCTATGGAAAATGCGATCAGTTCCATCATACAGGTTCTTACCCTGGCTGAACGATTGAAGTTTGAACTCCGCCACAGTTATACTTCAGCGGGAAGACAGGAGAGCGTAGCGGAACACTGTTGGAGAATGTCGTTAATGGCTGTTCTGGTTGAACCCCTGCTGACAAAAAAAGTGAACACGGCCAGACTACTTAAAATGATCATCATACACGATTTGGTTGAAGCAGAAGCCCGTGATATCTCTGCATTGGAAATTTTACGTCACCCTGAGATTAAAGAAATAAAAGCAGCCAATGAGCAGCGGGCCATCGAAAATCTTCGTAGCATGCTGATAGAGTCCAATGGACAGGAGATCTACGATTTGTTCTATGAATTTGAACAAAAGGAGACTTATGAGGCAAAAGTTGCCAATGCCCTGGACAAACTCGAAGTTCAGCTGCAACATAACCACGCAGACTTTTCCACCTGGGAGGAAATTGAGTATGAAATGTGTTTTATGATGGAAAAACACGTTCTTTTTGACAAAACATTGTTAGCACTGAAGAACCAGATTGAAAAGGCCGCTGAGACAAAAATGAAATCTGCAGGAATCGAAACCGAATTGGTAAAACAGAAAGCAATTCGCAAATCATGACAAAAATCAGGTGATGTTCAGAATTTACTCATTACTTTAGCTAATCAAGATTGCATTATGGGCCCAGCATCATTAATCATTCTTATCCTGGCAGCTATCGCCTTTTCAGTTGGTGGATTATCTGTCTCAAAAATTTTAGTGAAAGGTGTAAAGAACCCCCAAAAGGGACAGGCTTATGAATGCGGAATTCCGGCGACGGGATCTCCATGGAACCAGTTCAATGTAGGCTATTACCTGTTTGCCCTTATCTTTCTGATCTTCGACGTAGAATTGGTTTTCATGTATCCATGGGCAGTAGTGGTGAAAAAAATCGGAATGCCGGCTCTTTTGGAAATCGGGATTTTCCTGTTCATTTTATTCATGGGATTTTTATACGCGCACAAAAAAGGAGCATTGAAATGGATGTAACCGGCAACAGCAATGAGCAAAAAAAATTCCCAGGTGAAATCCATGAAACGTCGGGCGGCGGCATTGTTTTGAGCAAACTCGACGACGTCATCAACTGGGCGAGATCCAATTCACTCTGGCCCCTCACATTTGCCACCAGCTGCTGCGGAATCGAAATGATGTCCGTCGCTTCGGCGAAATACGATTTCTCCAGGTTTGGATTCGAAGTAGCCAGGGCTACTCCCCGACAGGCAGACGTGATCATCATTGCCGGGACCATCGTCAATAAAATGGCACCGGTGCTGAGAAGGTTGTACGACCAGATGGCCGATCCCAAATACGTTATCGCCATGGGCGCCTGCGCGATCAGCGGTGGACCTTTCTTTTACAATACCTATTCAGTGGTAAAAGGAGCAGACCATGTAATACCCGTGGATGTTTATATACCCGGTTGTCCGCCAAGGCCGGAGGCATTACTGCATGCGCTGATTACATTGCAAGGAAAAATAAAAGCCGGCCTGACCAGGGAACAGATCAAAGAAAATTCGTACTTAAATCCGTAAATACCCGAAGGTCAGACATGCTGATGGAAGAACTGAAAATACAATTTATCGAACTGCTTCCGTCGATCAGTTTTGAGGAGGGTGGTGAATGGCTGAATGCCTATGTGGCTACTGAGGAATTAAAGGCGTTTGTTCGAAAACTGCGAACACAACAGGGACTGGATTTTGATTATTTGTTTTGCCTCACCTGTGTGGACTGGAAAACACATTTTACGATGGTTTACCATTTCACTTCTACCATATACCGGCACAATATTGTAATTAAAGCAAAACTAAATAAAGATGATCCGGAGATAGAAACGATTTCGGATATCTGGCGTACCGCCGAATTGCTGGAAAGAGAAGTATATGATCTGTTTGGTGTAAAATTCCTGCACCACCCTGATCTGAGAAGACTGATCATGCCGGACGACTGGAAGGGTTGGCCATTGAGAAAAGATTATGAAGATCCGGTGAACATGATAAGACTTTAACACGTGAGTTCTTTATAACTAAAAAATCGATATTTCATTCATTACCGGAGGATATGATTGAGGAAATTGGCAGAACATCAGAAGGTGATTTAATTATAAACATGGGGCCCCAGCATCCCGCAACACACGGGGTGCTGCACCTGGTTTTAACGCTTGATGGTGAGACCATAAAAAAAGTTGAACCACACCTGGGATATATCCACCGGTCGATTGAAAAAATGTGTGAAAGTTTGTCATACCGCCAGTTCATCTATGTAACCAGCAGGATGGACTATCTCTCTTCACATATCAACAATCATGGCTGCGCTCTTTGCGTTGAAAAGGGATTGCAGGTTGAAGTTCCCCAACGGGCACAATATATTCGGGTCATTATGGATGAGCTTACCCGGATTGCTTCCCATGAATTATGGTGGGGCGCTATGGCCATGGATTTGGGAGCGTTCACGCCTTTTTTTCATGCATTCAGGGAAAGGGAAACCATCACGGATATTATGGAGAAAACCTGTGGGGCCAGGCTCACGATGAATTATATGGTTCCCGGGGGTGTAATGGCGGAACTACATCCGGATTTCCAAAAAGATGTAAAAAGTTTCATTCAATTATATAAATCAAAATTTGAAGAGTATAATGAACTGGTTACGGGTAATATCATTTTCCAAAACAGAATGAAATCCGTTGGTTTTATTTCCTATGATGATGCCATTTCTTATGGATGCACCGGTCCTGTGGGCCGGGCAAGTGGTCTTCATTGCGATATCAGAAAATTATACCCTTACGATATTTATGAAAAAGTGGTTTTTGATGAAATAACAGAAACCGGCGGAGACTCCTATGCGAGGTATTTGGTAAGGTTAAAGGAAATGTCGCAAAGCATTCGCATCGTTGAGCAATTGATTGACAATATCCCCGAAGGGGAATTCCAGGCCAAGACCAAGGCCGTACTAAAATTGCCAAAGGGTGAATTTTATCAAAGGGTAGAGACAGCAAGGGGCGAATTGGGTGTATATATCGTAAGTGAGGGGGGTACAACGCCCTACAGGATTAAATTCCGTTCCCCGGGTTTCTCTAATCTTTCTGCTTTGGAACATATGGTAAAGGGTTTGAAGATCGGAGATCTGATTGCAGCCATGGGAACTTTGGATCTGGTGATACCGGATATTGACAGATAAAAATAAATTTATGTTCAGTCTGGAAGGCATAACGACTATGATTCATGATTGGCTGACCAATCATTTCAGCCCGGCGCTGGCGTTGCTGACTGAATTCATTTTGGTCGGCCTCGCGGCGATTATGCTGTTTGCGCTACTTGGTCTTGGACTGGTTTGGATGGAACGCAAAGTTGCGGCCGTGATGCAGATTCGACTGGGTCCAAACCGCGTAGGCCCTAAAGGAATATTTCAGACTACTGCAGACACAGTTAAACTGCTACTGAAAGAAGGATTGGTTCCCGATGGCGCAGACAAATTTCTTTTCAACCTCGCTCCTCTTGTCGTGATGATCGTGGCCATGCTGATCCTTGCACCGATCGCTTTTGCAAAAAACCTGCAGATCTGGGACATAAATATCGGCGTGTTATACCTCTCTGCCATCTCCTCCCTTTCCGTTATCGGAATATTTATGGCAGGATGGGCAAGTAATAATAAATATTCCCTGCTGGGCGCCATGCGCAGCGGTGCCCAGATCGTAAGTTATGAACTGTCTGCGGGTCTTTCCGTCCTGTCCATTGTAGTAATGACAGGCAGTTTAAGTATCAGGGACATCATTCTCTCACAAGAGAATGGATGGTGGATATTTAAGGCCCACATTCCCGCCCTCATTTCATTCGTTATTTTTATTATTGCCGTAACAGCTGAAACAAACCGCGCACCCTTCGACATGGCAGAAGCGGAAAGTGAACTGACCGCCGGTTTTCACACTGAATTCTCAGGAATGCGGTTTGCGTTGTTTTTCCTGGCCGAATATATCAATATATTCATCGTATGCGCTATCGGGGCAACCCTGTTTTTTGGAGGATGGATGCCTCTTCATATTGGTCATTGGCAAGGATTCAACCATGTCATGGATTATATTCCGTCTTCCATCTGGTTCTTAGGAAAAACGATCGGACTGATTTTCCTGATCATGTGGTTCCGGTGGACCTTTCCCAGGTTAAGGATTGATCAGTTACTAAACCTGGAATGGAAATATTTATTACCCATCAGCATGTTTAACTTACTGCTGATGACCATTATCGCCATTATGGGATGGCATTTTTAAAAAGGACTATGTTTTTAAAAAATTATATAAAGGATGTTTATGGTGCTATCAGGTCGCTGCTGAAAGGCATGCGGATGACGGGTTACTATTTCACTCATCATAAAGAAATCATTACAGAACAATACCCGGATAACCGGGCGACCCTTCAAATGGCAGAGCGATTCCGGGGTGAAGTTGTATTGCTGCACGATGAAAAAAACGAACATGCCTGTACAGGCTGTTCCGCCTGCGAAATAGCCTGTCCGAACGGCACCATTAAGATCATCAACAAGTTTGATGTTTCGCCTGAAGGCAAAAGGAAAAAAGCACTGGACACATTTGTCTATCATCTGGAACTCTGCACGATGTGCAATTTATGCATAGTGGCCTGCCCTACAGATGCCATCAAAATGGCGCAAACATTTGAGCATAGTGTTTTTGACAGGACCAAATTAACCAAGAAACTAAATACGGAAGGTTCAAAACTTAGGGAGGGCATTGAATAATGAATATGTCGGAAATCATCTTTTATATTATTTCAGCCTTCATCTTAACATCCGGCGTGTTGTCGGTGACTACGAGAAAGATTTTCAGGTCTGCTGTTTTTTTGTTGTTTTCTCTGGTCGGCATTGCCGGTTTGTATTTCTGGATGGAAGTGGAATTTATTGCCGCTGTGCAGATCATCATCTATGCCGGCGGCATCGTAGTGCTCATCATTTTCTCTATTTTTCTGACCCAAAAATCAGGCGATGAAATGCCGAAGCCACTTAAAATCCGGGCCGCATTTTCGGGATTGGCGACATTGATTGGGTTTGTCTTTACGTTCAATCTGATCCGTAATTACGGTTTCAGCCATCCGCCGGTACAGCCGTTTGAAGTAAAAGTTTCAGATATCGGCTCACAGATGTTAAGTACTACAGAACACGGATTCGTGCTTCCTTTTGAGGTGGTGAGTATTTTATTATTGTCAGCCATGATCGGATGTATCGTTATTGCGATGAAGAGCAAACCTTTGGAAAAGCCTATTGAAAAACACTTCATCCAACGCGAAATAAAAATGGAGGAGCCTGTTTAATATGCACCCAATAACATTAACCCATATTCTTTTTGTAAGCACAGCGTTGTTTTTTATCGGCATGTTTGGTTTATTCACCCGGCGGAATATGATTACCCTGCTTATGGCGGTGGAATTGATTTTAAACAGTGTCAATATCAATTTCGTCGCGTTTAATAAGTACCTGTACCCGGGAAAGCTGGATGGCGTGTTCTTTGCCATTTTTATAATAACGATAGCTGCCGCGGAAGCTGCAGTTGCTATTGCCATTATTATCAATTTATTCAGGAGTCATCATTCCATTGATGTGGAAGATGCGAGTGAAATGAAATATTAATCATCCCTGTCTAATATCCGGCAGGGACCTTAGTCATGAGCCATATGAACCCATACGTATATATAGCATTCATTCCTCTGCTGCCACTCTTTGTGTTTCTCCTGTTGGGATTATTTGGTCGCAGATACTTTAAAACCTCCTCAGGAACGACCGGCACCATTTCTTTGCTCGTCACCGCCGCATTGTCCATTTATGCGGCTTACCAGTATTTTTTTGTATCTGGTAAAACGGACGGGGTTTATCAGAAAATAATAGCCATGAAATATACCTGGCTGCAATTTTCTCCGAATGTCTCCATCGACATGGGCATTATTCTCGATCCCATTTCCGTGATGATGATTGTCGTCGTAAGCTTTGTTTCCCTGATGGTGCACATTTTCAGCCTCGGATATATGAAAGGAGAAGAACGCTTTGCGACCTACTTTGCCTTTCTCTCGCTGTTTACCTTTTCCATGCTGGGCCTCGTGCTCTCGTCGAATATATTTCAGATCTACATCTTCTGGGAACTGGTTGGTGTTTCTTCTTATCTGCTTATCGGCTTCTATTTCGAAAAACCATCCGCTGTCGCTGCTTCAAAAAAAGCATTTATTGTTACCCGCTTTGCCGATCTCGGCTTCCTGGTAGGCATACTGATACTGGCTTTTTACAGTGGCACCCTTGATTTCGGTGTTCTGATATCCCGGCTTACTTCATTGCAGTCGCCCGAATTCCTCGCCATTACATCCGCTTCTTTTATGGGTGCGTCGATGCTGACCTGGGGACTCGTGCTGGTTTTCATTGGCGGGGCCGGTAAATCGGCCATGTTCCCCCTGCACGTCTGGCTGCCGGACGCCATGGAAGGACCCACTCCCGTATCTGCATTAATCCACGCAGCCACGATGGTCGTTGCCGGCGTGTTTTTAGTAGCCCGCCTATTCCCTGTATTTTGTTTTGATCCATCAGCTCTGCAGGTCGTCACATATACTGGTGTTTTTTCCGCTTTGATTGCCGCTGTGATTGCCTGCACACAAACAGATATCAAACGCATTCTTGCGTTTTCAACCATGTCTCAGATTGGTTTTATGATGTTCGCCCTGGGTGTATCCCAATATGGAGGCGAACAGGGCCTGGGGTATATGGCTTCCATGTTTCATTTATTCACGCATGCATTTTTTAAATCCTTGCTGTTTCTCTGTGCGGGTGCCGTAATTCACCTGGTACACAGCAACAATATGAAAGACATGGGCGGATTAAGAAAGATCATGCCCGTTACCCATATCAGTTTTCTGATCGCCTGCCTGGCCATATCCGGGATCCCGCCTTTCTCCGGTTTTTTCAGCAAAGAAGACATCTTGCTGGCGGCATATCATAGCAATAAGCTGGTATATGCTATTGCCGTATTCACTTCCGCACTGACCGCCTTTTATATGTTCCGGTTATATTACGCTATTTTCTGGAGCAAAGGAGTGCCGTCATCGGCAGCCCCTCATGGAGAAGCGGCCATGTCCATGAAAATTCCACTGGTTATACTTGCAGTATGTTCATTGCTCGGCGGGTTTGTTCCCATTGCTTCATGGGTAACGTCAGATGGCCTGCCCCTGCATACCGGGATCGACATGGCCTTTTCTGCTTTGCCGGTTTTATTGGCGTTGGGAGGTATAACGCTGGCCACTTACCTGTATAAATCTGAAAATGACAGGCCGGAGAAAATTGCATCTTCCCTGGGTAGTTTCTACAAACTGGTATACCACAAATTTTATATCGATGAAGTATATCTTTTTATTACAAAAAAAATCATTTTTAATTGTATTGGTGCCCCCGCCGCCTGGATTGACAAACATATTGTGGATGGATTCATGAATCTGCTTGCATCTGTTACTGAAAAAATTTCTTATCTGATCAAAGGAATGCAGTCGGGCAAATTGCAGAATTATGCTTTGTACTTTTTTTGCGGTATAGTCGGTCTGGCGGTCTTGTTTATTTACATAACCCATAATTAATAATTCATAATTGGAATGAATCTCTCCCTGCTCATCATACTTCCCACACTTACGGCAATTTCAGTTCTGTTTTGCAAGGGGCTGAAACAAGTGAGAACGGTTTCTTTAATCGGTGCTTCCGCACAATTCTTATCCTCCGTGGGACTGCTGATGGTTTACTGGAAAGAAAGAGCGGCAGGCAACGGTTCCCAGTTTTTATTTGAGACGAATATAAGCTGGTTTGCGCCGTTGAACATTCATTACCATGTGGGCGTGGATGGTATTTCTGTTGCCATGATCCTGTTAACCGCTTTTGTTGTCATTGCCGGTGTGCTGGTTTCGTGGACACAGGAAACGCTGAATAAAGAATTTTTTTTCCTGCTTTTGCTGTTGAGTGTGGGCGCATACGGATATTTTTTATCCCTGGATCTGTTTACACTTTTCTTCTTCCTGGAAGTGGCGGTTATCCCGAAATACCTGCTGATCGGAATTTGGGGAAGTGGCAAAAAGGAATACAGTGCCATGAAACTGGCACTCATGCTGATGGCCGGATCAGCATTGGTGTTTGTCGGCCTGATGGGATTGTATTTCAATACCCATGTCAACGGAGTCCATAGCTTTGATATGGTGGAGATTTCAAAATTGCATATTGATCCTGAAATTCAAAATCTGTTCTTCCCTTTTGCCTTCGTTGGATTCGGCATCTTCACCGCCCTTTTTCCGTTCCATACCTGGGTTCCGGATGGTCACTCTTCTGCCCCGACTGCGGCTTCTATGTTTTTGGCTGGCATATCGATGAAACTGGGCGGTTATGGTTGCCTGCGGGTTGCGACCTATCTCATGCCCGATGCCGCCCACTACTATGCCCCGGTCATTATTTTATTGGCAACCATTGCGATTATTTATGGCGCATTCGCTACCATGATGCAGAAAGACCTGAAATACATCAACGCATATTCTTCGGTTAGCCATTGCGGTTTTGTTTTGCTTGGCATTGGGATGCTAACGCAAACTTCTATTAACGGAGCAGTACTGCAAATGGTTTCACACGGATTAATGACAGCCCTGTTTTTCGCAGCCATTGGCATGATATATAGCAGAACCCATACACGTATGGTACAGCATCTGGGCGGCCTGTTGAAGGTGATGCCCTTTATATCCACAATCTTTGTAATTGCCGGACTCTGTTCCCTGGGATTGCCGGGATTCAGCGGTTTTGTTGCGGAAGTGACCGTGTTTGTGGGAAGCTGGCAAAATCCTGATCAATGGTACCGGCTTGCAACCATTTTGGCTTGCGCATCCATTGTGGTTACAGCAGTTTATATTTTACGTGCGGCGGGAAGATCAGTAATGGGTCCGATTACCGATTCCCATTTCAATGGTCTGGCAGACGCCAGCTGGTCGGAGAAACTGGCTGCCGGAATATTAATAACGGGTATTGTTGCGATCGGGGTAGCTCCGTTCTGGATATACCAGCTGATCGGGCCGGGAACTGAATTTATTGTGCAGCATTTTGGAAAGTTCGTTACACTAAAATAAATGCAGTATATGGGATCGGAATTTTTTCTATTGATGAAACAGGAATGGGCGGTCATTGCCATACTTTTTTTCCTGCTATTTATTAAGGTGGGAAGCAGGGAATGGAAAAATGAGCAGATACTCAACCTGGTGAACATTTTATTGCTGATCAATTTTATAACCGGTTTTTTCATGAGCCGGGAGGGCGTACTTTTTAATGAAATGTTCAGAACGAATCCGCTCGTTACAACAGAGAAAAATATACTGAATCTGGGAACCTATATTATCGCCCTCCAATCCTATACCTGGCTGAAGAATCACAAACATGTACTTGAATTTTACATGCTCCTGCTTTCCACACTGCTGGGTATGTTTTTCATGATTTCGGCAGGCAACCTGCTGATGTTCTGGCTCGGTTTGGAACTATCCACCATTCCCCTGGCAGCAATGGCCAATTTTGACCTGGAAAAAAGAAAATCCTCCGAAGCAGCTTTTAAGTTCATCATTTCATCAGCGTTCTCTTCCGGTTTGCTGTTATTTGGTATCTCACTTGTTTATGGCCAGACGGGAACCCTCACCTACACGGAACTGTCACAACATTTGGATGGAAATCCTTTACAAATCTTCGCGTTTATCCTGCTCCTTGCAGGTTTTGGATTCAAAATATCCGTGGTACCCTTTCATCTGTGGACAGCCGATGTATACGAGGGTTCACCCGTTACCGTTACTTCCTATTTATCGGTTATTTCAAAGGGTGCCGTACTTTTTGTTTTTGTATCTGCATTGTATACCGTTTTTAAACCACTGGTCGTCTCCTGGTATTATATTTTGTTTTTACTTTCTGTATTGACCATGGTGATTGGTAACCTGTTTGCGATCCGGCAGAATAACCTGAAACGATTCCTGGCTTTCTCATCCATTGCGCAGGCCGGTTTTATTTTGATTGGCATTTCGGGTGCGTCGCAGTCAGGCACTGCATCGGTGGTATATTTTATTCTGATCTATCTTTTTTCCAATCTCGGGGCATTTGGTGTCGTTGGCCTGGTCAGCGCAACTACAGGTAAAGAACAAATCTCAGATTATAAAGGATTTTACAAAAACAATCCCCTCTTATCCTGGGTATTGGCGATCTCCCTGTTTTCACTGGCCGGCATACCGCCCACAGCAGGATTTTTTGGTAAATTCTTTTTACTCATGTCTGGTGCCGGAAGGGGAAACTATCTGCTCATCACAATCGCTGCAGGCAATATGATCATCGCGCTCTATTATTATCTGCGGGTTGTGAGGGCCATGTTTATGGAATCGGGTGAAAATCCAATTGAAAAAATAAACATCCCGCTTTCACCCAGACTTGCCCTGATGATCTGCGTTACCGGAGTTATGCTGACCGGCCTGATGAGTTATATTTATGAATATATATTTTCAATGAGTACGACGTTTTAAACAGGTTTTATGGCCATCAATCAAAATCATATTTCCGAAGAACTGAATGGTGTCAAATGTGCCATCGTTGAAAAAAACGTAAGTTCAGAACGTGCGGATTTTCTTAAAACACTTTTATTGTATAATAAATATTCTGTGGAAATCGCGGTCACTCCACCGCCAAAAGCTGCTCCGGCGAGGCCCCTGGCAGAAGGTGAAGAACCACCACCCCCGCCACCGCCGTTTCCTGAAACATTTACAGTCGGGGTAACTGATATGATGTTCAATCCCATCAACGCGATATTCGGAAGACTACTGCATACACCAGACGGACACATAGTTACAGCTGCTTATTGGCATCAGCAGGAAAAAACCTCGCATGATGAAGTGCCCTATTACGAATGGAAAGATTGAAATAATTAACGTGCCAAAAAAAATAAAAGGAATCCGCTTTTGGATTCCTTTGTCCTGGGCTAGCAACCATCAGAGGCCTTTCAAGGTAACCAGTCTGTCCCACTTATTTTGTCTGGCATCCTCTGCCTGATGCAAAAAACGCTCAGCCAATTCAGGATCCTTTGCCTTAATGACATTGAACCTGTTTTCGTGATACATGAATTCGCTTAAAGGCATACTCGGCTCTTTGGAATCGATAACAAACCGCTGCCCTTTTTCTTTTAATGGGTTAAAGTGAAACAGGGGCCAGTATCCTGATTTAACTGCAAAATCCTGTTCTTCTGCGCCATGTGCCATATCAATTCCATGCGCGATGCACTGACTGTAAGCAATAACCAATGAAGGTCCCGGAAAAGCTTCGGCTTCCAATATGGTCCTGACGGTGTGGGCATCGTTTCCGCCCATCGCAATCTGTGCAACATAAGCCGTTCCGTGGGCTATGGCTTGCAGGGCCAGATCCTTTTTGCCTGTCGTTTTGCCGTTTACTGAAAATTTTGCACTTGAACCCAGCGGGGTTGATTTCGATTTTT